>JAYTBL010000148.1:0-2035 GCA_043736975.1 Polyangiaceae bacterium | reverse complement strand
TGACCATCGCGCGTACGGTGAGCCTGCCCCCGCATCGCACGCAGACGCGAAGGTCGACGTCGAAGGTTCGCTTCAGGAGGGTGCGCCAGTCGAGCCTGAGCTCGATGCGTAGAGCTCCCCCTCGAGGATGCGGTCCCCGTGGGCGATCGACAGGACGTTCGGCGCGGGCGTGCACGGCGGCTCCGGTCGTCGTCAGGGTCGCCGTCGCGAGGGTGGCCGAACTGGGGCTCGACCACTTCGAGGGACGCTCGTTCACGGGATGGCACCATCACATCTCTGTCGTTCTCTGCTGCTACGCGTTCGTCGTCGGCGAACGGGTGCGGCGTTTTCCCCCTCGGCGGAACGGTCCGGTCACGCCGACGCGCTCGCTCGCGCGGCCTGAACGCCACTTCGAAGATTCATTCGCGACAACCCGCATTGCCATTGCCCGCGTGCTCGTTGGCTGGCTACCGCGATGCCCGCTATGCCTGGCTCCGCCGCCCGCCCGCCCGCTCGCGCGGCGCCGCTCCCTCAGGCACTCGCTCGTCGAGGATGAAGATCCCGCAGTAGTGCTAGGCTCGCCCTGGATGGCCTACACGTTCAGCCTGACCGGGACCCGGCGGGGGCCGGACTGCGAGGCGATCAGTCCCTACACCGCGAAGCCCGCGATCTTTCCGACATTCCTGATGAGCGACGAGGAGCGCGCGGCGGTGCTTGCGGTCATCTCGCGGCATGGCGGGGCGATTGAAGACCGGCGCGGTTCAATCGTCCTCCCCGGCGCCGAGATGACGTTCCGGGACCTCAACGGCCCGAGGTTTGGGGTGTCGATCACCGGTGCGATCGAGCCGGCAATCGGGATTCTGTTCGAGATCGCGGCCGCCGGCCGGCTCGTCGTCATGAACGACCACGAAAAGTGCGACGAGCCCGTGCCCGTGGTCACGGTAGCGGAGGCGGCGGCGCAGGCCGAGGTGTCGGGGGCCAGCTGCGACCCACCGGAGCTCGTGACCGAGGTCAACCGCTTCCTCCGCGTGCTCCTTCCGGGGTACGACCGGTAGGCCCGTCAACCGGGGTTCCGTTCGATGGCTCGTCGGCCGGCGGCGAACTTCTGCCGTCCTGCGTCAGCGCGTAGAGCGCAGTGCGCGTGAAGCACGGCGCGTGGTCGGTGCTATCGAGGTTGCGTCGCGCTCACGGGGCTCGTCGCTGAGGGGTACGCAGGTGAGGCGCGCGGCGCTGTCACGGGCATTCGAACCGCGGGCCTTCGCGCCGCCCAAAGGAATCACGAGGACCACGGTGTGACCCGCGTACTCTCGAGGCGATGTTCACCCGCGTCGCCGTCACCGCCGTGCTCACCGCCGCGCTCGCCTGCACGAAGGAGCCGCCCGCCCCAACCAGGTCGGATGCTAGCCTGACGAGCGGCCCGCGGCGGATGGCGTCCACCCAGCCGCCGCCGCCCGACGGCCCCTGTGCGTCCGATGCCGACTGCAAGGTCTACCCCGAGCCGTGCGCGTGCGGCTGTCTCGCGTACGTCGGCGAGCCGCGTCCCATTCCAAACGACAAGTGGGCCACGGTCTGCAGCGGAAGCCCGCCCGGCAACTGCGGTGTCGCCAGCCCTTGCATGAACACCACCGCCCGCTGCGACCCCGCGACGAAGAGGTGCGCGCTGAAGCGGTGAGGGCGCGGGCGCCCAGGGCTAGTGTGTTCTTGGGCGTCGTCGATCGGATCGAGGCTTGTCCAATCTCTCGCACAGCCCCATGGCACACGACTCTGCCAATGACGTCTCTTCTGTGGCTCCGCAACGACCTCCGCCTCCACGACCACGAGGCGCTCGCGGACGCGCTGGCTGGCGCGGACCGTCTCGTCGCCGCCTTCTGCATCGGAGAGTAGGCCTTCTCAGGGTATCTCGGCGGAGGGGGGGCTGGAAACGCGGGGGGTTGTGGGGTGCGCGAGGCGCGGCTGGGCCAAGGCGCGACGTGTCGCGCGGTCTGTCGATGGGGATCAGGCGGCCGCGGGCGGGGCGCGCGGGCGGCGGAGCGCGGCGAGCATCTTGGCGACGGAG
>JAYTBL010000147.1:0-5310 GCA_043736975.1 Polyangiaceae bacterium | reverse complement strand
GCGCGATCCGCATCCGGACTGCCTCCTGCCGCGCGCCGCGGTCATCGACCCCAAGACGAAGTCGCTGCTCGTCACGTGCTACGGCATCGACAGCGTCGTCGCCTACGACGCGACGTCCGGCAACCCGCTCGCCGCGGAGCGCCGGCGCTGGACGGTCGGTTCCGGCCCGAGCGGCATCGCGGTCGACGGCGAGAAGCACCGCGCGGTGGTGTGGTCACAGTTCGATCGCACGCTGACCACGTTCCCCATCGGCGGCGCCGAGCTGGTCGACGATCGCGTCTCCCCTCCCCTGGTGCAGCGCACGGCCATGGCGCCGCTCGCGCAGAAGCTTCCCGCCGAGTACGCGCTCGGGCGCATCCTCTTCCACGCCGCAGGCGACGCGCGCGTCTCCTCCGACGGCCGCGCCTGCGCCAGCTGCCATCCCGACGGACGTGACGACGCCATCACGTGGGCGACGCCCGAGGGCCCGCGCCGCTCGATCATGCTCGCGGGCCGCGCCGCCACCGCGGCTCCTTACGCGTGGAGCGGCGCCACCAAGACGCTCGAGGCGCACCTCCACATGACCTTCGACCGCCTCGACGGGACCGGCCTCAAGAGCCTCGAGCTCGCGGGCCTCGTCGCCTACGTCTCGAGCATGCGTCCGCCGGTCGCGCAGCAGGACGCGAAGGCCGGAGACCCGAAGGTGGCGCGCGGCGCGCAGATCTTCGCCTCCAAGGAGACGGGCTGCGCGAGCTGCCACAGCGGCGCGAGGTTCAGCGACGGCGCCGTGCACGACGTGAAGAGCCGCACCGAGGCCGACCGCAGCGCGACCTTCAAGACCCCCACGCTCCACTTCGTCGGCGGCACCGGGCCCTACTTCCACGACGGACGCTACAAGTCGCTCCACGACCTGCTGCGCGACGTCGACGGCAAGATGGGGCACACCAAGCACCTCTCCGAGACCGACCTCGACTCCCTCGAGTCGTACCTGAGGACGCTGTGATGGCGCGCCGCTCCACGCTGCTCGTCGGCCTGCTCGCGGTCGCAGCCCTCGTCACCGTCGAGGACGCGAACGCCGACGACAAGACCGGCGCGACGGGCTCCTCGGTCTCCTCGCTCCCCGCGGGTACCGTCGGCGCGCCCCCCCAGGGTAAGGTGCCCGGCGCGATCGCCGCGGGCGAGAAGGTGCCGGGATTCTTCGTCGCGAAGGGCAACTTCGGTCGCGAATTCATCGCCATCGTCCCCAGCGCGCGCGCTGCGAAGCAGCTCGAGGGCGGCTCGCGCGAGGAGCCGCAGGCCGGCGAGGCGTGCTTCGTCGAGGATCAGCCGCAGAACCGGCGCTTGGGCAACGACGACGCGGACCAAGGCTGGCGCGGAGATCTCCAGCCCACGCTGATGATGCACAGCTCCTCGAACGGCGGCAACCGCCCCACCGTCACCGCGGTGCACTCGGAGCGCGTGGTCGAGGACGGCGCGAAGGCATCGCTCGAGGTCGTCGATGCCTGGGTCGACCCGCGCTCGCGCGGGGTGCGCCTCATCGGCAAGAGCAGCGTCCCGCTGCTCCCGGTCTCGACGCTGCTCGGCGGCACGCGCGTCTTCGCGGCGCGCGACGGCGAGACCGTCCAGGTCGTCCTGGTGGCGCCGCGCGCGCCCCGGGGGGGCAGCCAGGAGGGGATCTTCTCCATCGTCGACACCAACGTCTCCCATAGCCCGTGCGACCATATGCGCGTCGCGATCAAGGGCGAGAAGGGGCAAGGCCACTCGGCGAGCTTCGTCGCCAACGTGCAGCTCGCGACCCTCGACGAGAAGGACGCCAGGCCCGCCGAGCCCAAGCTCGGTACCCCGGCGCGCACCGAGACGCGCTTCCGCCCCATCCACGTGAACGCCAGCGTGACCTGGCCCAGCCGTGACAAGGAGGCGCTGCTCAGCGTCTCGGCCGGCTGGGACTCGCGCGAGCGTCAGGGCCAGGGCTTCGGCTTCTAGGCACGTCGGCGAACGCGAGGTCGAAGCGGGCAAGGTACTTGCGCAGGCGGTCGGCGTCGTTCGCGCTCGTCTTCGAGGCGCGCGACCGCGCGAACAGAGCGCGGCCCGCCTCGGACAGCGAGCGCGCGCCCTGGCAGACAGTGAGGACGTCGGCGAGCTGCACGGCGTCGAAGCGATCGAGGCTAGAGGCTCGCTCGGCGCCGAGCGTCGCGGTGAGCACCTCCCCCGCCGGTACCTGCGGCGCCGCAGGCCGAATGCGACCGATCTCATCGCCGACGACGTCGACCGTGATGCGGCCACCCACCGCGAACGTCGCCATGCGCGTCACCGCCGCGTTGAGATCGCGGAAGTTGCCGGGCCAGCTCCAGCCCTGACCGAAGCGGAGGAAGCGCTCGCGCGCCTCGCGGCTCATCGTCACGTTCACGCTCGTGGTCTGGGCGATCCGCGCGAGCTCGAAGTCGAGGTTGGGCGCGAGATCCTCGAGGCGCTCGGCGAGGGAAGGGAGGCGAAACGTCCAGAGGTGAACGCGCGCGAGGAGGTCCTCGCGGAATCGCCCGCCCGCTACCGCGGCCTCGAGATCGCGGTTCGTCCCGCAGATCAGCTGAAAATCGCTCTTCACCTCGCGGTCCGAGCCCATGGGCGTGAAGACCCCGTCCTCGATGGCGCGCAGGAGCATCGCCTGCTCGTCCAGGCCGAGCTCGCCGACCTCGTCGAGGAAGACGACACCACCGTCGGCGCGGCGCAGGAGGCCGGCGCGATCGGAGACGGCGCCGGTGAACGCTCCCTTCACGTGGCCGAAGAGCGCGCTCATTGCGGCGTCGCCGCGCAGCGTGGCGCAGTTTACCTCCGCGAACGCGCCCTTCACCTGGCGGCGTGACTTCTTGAGCTCGAAGATGCGACGTGCGAGCTCGGTCTTGCCGGCGCCGGTAGGGCCGGTGAGGAGGACGGGCGCGCGCGAGACCGAGGCCACCTTCTCGATGCGCTCGATGAGCGCGTTGAACGCAGCGTTCTTCGTCTCGATGCCGGCCTTGAGGAAGGAGCGTGCATCGGCCTGCTCGCGCCCGAAGCGCGAGGCGAGGCGATCGTAGCGCGAGAGATCGAGGTCGATGATCGCGTAGCTACCGGGCCGTAGCCCGCCGTCGCGCCCCTTGCCGGGCGAGGTCTGGAGGAGACGGCCGGGGAGGTGCCGCGACTCGGTGAGGAGAAAGAGACAGATCTGCGCGACGTGGGTGCCGGTCGTGATGTGCACCAGGTAGTCCTCGCGGCTCTCGTCGAACGGGAAGCTGCGCGCGAAGTCGTGGAGGACGCCGTAGACCGACTCGAAGTCCCAGGGATCCTCGAAGTCGACGACGTGCTGGACCACGGTCGTCTCGGGCGAGGCCTGGCGGACGTCGTCGCTCACCAGGTCGGCGAGCGCCGCGAAGCGCGCGCCGTGAAGCAGCTCGAGGCGATCGACCACGAGGTCCTCGTGCTGCGCGAGGGCGACGGTCGGGCGCCACCGATCCCAGCGGCGACCGTCGCGTCCCTGATCGAGGGTCGGTCCGAGCAGGCCCAGGACCACGAGCGGGCGACGCACGGCCATGCGCCAAGAGTATCGTGGATTATCCTCCAGGATAACGGCTTGCAGCCAGCGCCCAGAAAATCGCGTGGTTCTTGGTGCTCCGCGTCTGGCACCGCGCGTGCTGTCAGCTTCTCCATCATGGAACACCGCACCAACGACACGACGCACGTGACCCTCGCGACGGCCGGCTTCCCCATCAAGGCGTGGACGGTCGGCGTCCCCTTCGAGGCCGAGGCCGAGGCGCAGCTGCGCCGCGTCGCGAGCCTCCCCTTCATCCACAAGTGGGTCGCGGTCATGCCCGACGTCCACCACGGCATCGGCGCGACGGTCGGTAGCGTCGTCGCGACGCGCGGCGCGATCATCCCGGCCGCGGTGGGTGTCGACATCGGATGCGGAATGATGGCGGTCCGTACGACGCTCATGGCGAGCGACCTGCCGGACGACCTCCGCGCGGTGCGCTTCGCGATCGAAGCGGCGGTTCCGCACGGCCGTACCGATGACGGCCGCGCGAACGATCGCGGAGCGTGGGGAGAGATCCCGGACTGCGTTGCGTCGTCGTGGGGCGAGCTCCTGCCTGGCTACGAGGCGCTCGTCGCGTCGCACGCGAAGCTCGGTCGCGGCGCCTCGGTGAGCCAGCTCGGTACGCTCGGAACCGGAAACCACTTCATCGAGATCTGTCTCGATGAGGCGGACCACGTCTGGTTCATGCTGCACTCCGGCTCGCGCGGAGTCGGTAACCGCATCGGCACGTTCTTCATCGACCTGGCGAAGAAGGACATGCACACCTGGATGGTGAACCTGCCGGACGAGAACCTCGCGTACTTGCCCGAGGGAACGGAGCACTTCGGTGCCTACTGGCGGGCAGTGAGCTGGGCGCAGCGCTACGCGGCGACCAACCGCGAGCTGATGATGCAGGCTGTCGTCGAGGCGGTGCGTACGAGCGGACTCCGCCCGTTCGAGCTGTCGGACATGGCGGTGAACTGTCACCACAACTACGTGGCGCGTGAGCACCACTACGGCGCGGACGTGCTCGTGACCCGCAAGGGCGCGGTGCGTGCGGCGGAGGGCGACCTCGGCATCATCCCCGGCAGCATGGGGGCGAAGTCGTTCATCGTCCGCGGGAAGGGAAACCGCGAGAGCTTCCATTCGTGTAGCCACGGCGCGGGTCGCAAGATGTCGCGCACGGCAGCGAAGAAGGCGTTCACGGTCGAGGATCACGCGGCGGCGACGCTCGGCATCGAGTGCCGCAAGGACGAGGGCGTGATCGACGAGACGCCGATGGCGTACAAGTCGATCGACGACGTGATGCATGCGCAGCGTGAGCTCGTGGACGTGGTCCACACGCTGCGTCAGATCGTCTGTGTGAAGGGATAGAGGGAAGCTCCATGCTGACGATCGATGGCTCGATGGGGGAGGGGGGCGGCCAGATCTTGCGGTCTGCGCTGGCCCTCTCCCTCGTCACTTCCCTTCCGTTCCGCATCACGAACATCCGGCGCGGCCGGGCGAAGCCGGGGCTCATGCGCCAGCATCTCGCGGCGGTCCGGGGGGCCGCCACCATCGGCGCGGCGGAGATCGCCGGCGACGCGCTGGGCAGCACCGAGCTGACGTTCCATCCCGGCACGGTGCGCGGCGGCGCGCACGCGTTCGCGACCGGCGGCGCGGGCAGCACCACGCTGGTCTTCCAGACGGTGCTCTACCCGCTGCTGCTCGCGACCGACGCGCCTTCGACGCTGCGCTTCGAGGGCGGCACGCACAACCCGATGGCGCCGCCCTTCGACTTCCTGGAG
>JAYTBL010000146.1:0-5314 GCA_043736975.1 Polyangiaceae bacterium | reverse complement strand
AAATCCTCGCAGCGCTCACCAGCGCGCAGACCGCGGCCGACGCCTTTCCGGCGTTCGCGCAGGCCACGCCTGCGCAGTTCGTGGCGATGTACGACGCGGTCAGGCGGCTCAGCAGTATCCTGAAGACCTCGCTGTTCGGCTCTGCGAGCGTATTGAACCTGAAGCTCCCCGCGAGCGCCGCCAGTGACACCGACTGAGGCTGTCCGTCCGTCGACGGCGTTCACGTCGAGCCGCTCCCGCCAATCGATGCCGCTGCCCGCGCCGACGAAGAAGGCCCCGCGCGAGAGCATGCTCTTGCGCCTGGTGCGTCATCAGCTGGGCTCCGTCGACATCGCGTGGCTCGCGGCCTATCGCGTCCTCTTCGGCCTCGCCCTCGCCGTTTCGATGCAGCGCTTCCTCGCCTATGGCTGGGTCGAGGAGCTGCTGGTGGCGACGCGGTTTCGCTTCCACTACTGGGGATTCGCGTGGGTGGCGCCGCTCTCCAGCCGGTCCATGCACCTGCTGTTCTGGATCCTCGCCGGGCTCGGGGTCGCCGTGGCCGCGGGCTTTGCGTTCCGCGTCACCGCGCCGCTGCTCGCCGTCGGGCTGACGTACATCCAGCTCATCGACGTCTCCACCTACCTCAATCACTACTACCTGGCCGGGCTGCTCGCGTGGCTCTTCGCGTTCGCGCCCGCGGCGCGTGCCTGGTCGGTAGACGCCTGGATCCGCGAGCGCTGGTTCGCGTCGCGTCGCGACGAGACCGTCGCGAGGGCCTGGCTCACCGTCTTCCGGGTGCAGGTCGGCGTCGTTTACGTCTTCGCCGGCCTCGCGAAGGCTCAGGGTGACTGGCTGCTGCACGGCCAGCCGCTGGGCATCTGGCTCGGAGCGCGCACGAACCTTCCCGTGCTCGGGAGCCTCTTCACGCTCGACGGCGTCCCGATCCTCATGAGCTGGTTCGGGTTCCTGTTCGACACGACGATCGTCGGGTGGCTGCTGTGGCGACGCTCGCGGCCCTGGGCCTACGCGGTGGTCGTCGTGTTCCACGTCCTCACGCGGCTGCTCTTCGACATCGGCATGTTCCCGATCATCATGAGCATCTCGGCGCTCGTGTTCTTCTCGCCGAGCTGGCCGCGTGCCATCTTCGGCCGCCTGGCAGGCGCCCGCGAGCCCACCGTCCGCGAGCGTACGCCTCCTCCCTCCGAGGGGCGCGCGCCGCCGCTCCACCGCTCAGGGCTGGCGCTGGGCGCGCTCTACTGCGTCGTGCAGGTCCTGATGCCCCTGCGTTGCCACCTCTACGGCGGCAACGTCCTCTGGCACGAGCAAGGGATGCGCTTCTCGTGGCGCGTCATGATCCGCGCGAAGGGAGGCGCCACGACCTTCCTCGTCCGGCCGAAGGACGGCGAGCGCGTGTTCCACGTGAGCCCACGCGAGTACCTGCGCCCCTTCCAGGAGAACGAGATGGCGAGCCAGCCAGATCTCGTCCTCCAGCTCGCGCATCATGTCCGGGAGGACTTCCAGCGACGCGGCTACGGCGACGTCGAGGTCCGCGCCGAATCGACCGCTTCCCTCAACGGCAGGAGCGGCGCGCTCATGCTCGATCCGACCGTGGATCTCGGGACGGTTCGCGACGGCCTCGGCGCGGCCTCCTGGCTGCGACCGGCGCCGTCCGAAGCCCCTCCCCACACGCGACCCGTTCGTTGATCGAGACTCTGCCCAAACCCATGCCCTCCACCGTGCGCCGATCTCTCGTCTTGCTACCGTTGCTCGTCGCCGGCCTCGTCGCCGCGCCCGTGCGCGCCGCCGCCCAGGAGCCGCCCACGCCCGCCGCCCCTCCGACCGAGAAGCGGACGCCGGAGGTGGAGGAGGTCATCGTCGCCGGCACCGCCGTCTCGCAGACCGCCGGCGCCGTGCAGATCATCAAGAAGGACCAGCTGGAGCGGTTCGAGTTCGACGACCCCACCGCGATCTTGCTGCAGGTCCCCGGCGTCTTCATCCGCGGTGAGGACGGCGTCGGCCTGCGGCCCAACATCGGCATCCGCGGCTCCAATCCCGACCGGAGCAAGAAGCTCACGCTGATGGAGGACGGGATCCTCTTCGGGCCGGCGCCGTACTCCGCGCCCGCCGCGTACTACTTCCCGCTCATGACCCGGATGACCCAGGTGCGCGTCGTGAAGGGGCCCTCGGCGATCGCGTACGGCCCGCACACCGTCGGCGGCGCGATCGACTTCGTCTCGCGACCGATCCCGACCCGCACCAGCGGCGCGCTCGATCTCGCAGGCGGCCAGTTCGGCTACAGCAAGGCCCACGGCTACTTCGGATCGAGCGACGGCAAGGTCGGCGTCCTCGTGGAGGGGGTTCGCCTCCAGAACACCGGCTTCGCCGACCTTCCGAGCGGCGCCGACACCGGCTCGACGCGCAACGACTGGATGGTGAAGGCCGCGTACACGCTCGATCCGGATGCGGTGATCAAGAACCGTTTCCAGATCAAGCTCTCCTACGCCGACGAGAAGTCGAACGAGACCTACCTGGGCCAGTCGGACGCCGACTTCCGGGCGAGCCCGTACCGTCGCTACGCGGCGAGCGCGCTCGACCAGATGAACAACCACCGGACCGGCATCGTCCTGACCCACACGCTCGAAGGGCCGGAGTCGACCTACCAGATCAAGACGAACGTCTATCGCTTCGACTACACCCGCTCGTGGAACAAGCTCAATCGCCTGGGCTCCGGCGCCGTCTCGGAGGTGCTGGCGAACGAAGGCGACCGCGCGTACGCCGGTTCGAAGGCCGTCCTCACCGGTGCCATCGACAGCGGCGCGCCCGGGGACACGCTCTACATCGGACCGAACTACCGCACCTTCGTGAGCCAGGGCATCCAGAGCGTGCTCTCGACGGAGACGCGCACCGGCGTGCTCCAGCACCGTCTCGAGGCGGGCATTCGCTTCCACAACGACTCGATCAAGCGCCTGCACACCGAGAGCGGCTACCTGATGCAGGCCGGCCAGCTCGTTCCCGATGGCCGGCCGCTCCTCACCACGACCGACAACCGCGCGAGCACGAACGCGCTCGCGGTGCACCTCACCGACGCGATGACGTGGAAGAGCTTGATCGTGACCCCGGGCGCGCGCGTCGAGCTCATCAGCTCGAGCACGCTCGACTACCGCACGAACGCGACCGCCGACGCGCTCGTCCCCGCCATCATGCCGGGGATCGGTCTGTACTACGAGGCGCTGGCGAACGTCGGCGTGCTGGCCGGTGTGCACCGGGGCTTCAGCCCACCGCCGCCCGGAAGCGACTCGTTCGTCAAGCCCGAGTACAGCGTCAACTACGAGGCAGGCGCGCGGTACTCGCGGGGCGGCGCGCGCGCCGAGCTGATCGGGTTCTTCAACGACTACTCGAACCTCACCGACGTCTGCACGCTGTCCAGCGGCTGTGTCGACGCGAACCTCGATCGCCAGTTCGATGCCGGCGCCGCGCACGTTTACGGTCTCGAGGCCTCGGCAGGGTGGGAGCCGCGCGTGCAGGCGTTTCGCTTCCCTTTGACCGCCGCGTACACGCTGACGCGCGGGACCTTCAGGAACAGCTTCGACTCGCTGGATCCGATCTACGGCCGCGACGTGAAGGGCGGCGACTTCATCCCCTACATCCCGAACCACCAGCTCAACGTGACCGCCGCAGCCGAGCACCGACGCTTCGGCGTCAACGGCTCGATCTCGTACATCGGACAGATGCGCGAACAGGCCGGCAGCCTACCCATCGCGCAATCGCTCGCCACCGACGAGCAGCTCTGGCTCGACGTCGGCGCGTACATCAACGTATTCCGCTGGCTGCGCGTCTACTCGAACGTACGGAACGTGACGGGCGCGGAGAACATCGCCGGGCGCAGGCCGTACGGCGCAAGGCCAAACGCACCCCGCTGGGCGCAGGTCGGGGTGAAGCTCTCGTTCTAGCCTGCTGGCGTTAGGGTCGCGGCGGCGGTTGTCGCAGACGGCAGCGCCCGCGATGGCGCAGCAGGCGGCTCGTTCTGCGCCACGCAGAGCGACGCGCTGTTCTGCGACGATTTCGAGCGCACGACGACGCTGGGAAGCTGGGACAGCCTGGACATGGAGGGCTCGGGGGTCATGAACATTGTCAGCGCCGAAGGCAATCGCTTCGTCCGCGCGCAGGTGCCGGACGGCAACGTGACTACCCGTGCGCTGCTCAACAGGCAGTTCGACGCCGTCCCCAAGAAGGTCCTGCGCTACGAGTTCTCCCTGCGCATCGCCGCGCTGCCGACGGTCGGTGCGCAGACGATGCGGGTCTCGGTGGGCCGCTACCCCGAGGGCACGCAGGTGGTGATGGCGATCGACGCCAATGGCATCAAGCTGTTCGAGCAGAGCTTCGGCCCAGGCGCCCAGTTCTACGACTACCGTCCGACTTCCGTCGTGCCGCTCGCCGGTCGCTGGACGAGGATCGCGCTCCGGCTGGTGCTCGACGTATCTCCGCGCCGGATCGAGCTCCGCGCCAACGGCGACCTCGTGTTCTCGACGCCGACGCAGACCGACCTGGAGCCGAAGGTCATCGATGCGAACGCCGGGATCGGCTATTCGGACCCGAGCCCGGACCTCCAGGTCGACATCGACGACGCCGCCCTGTACGTGGAGTGAGCGCTCCGTGGGCCTGATCGGCCGCCCGGAGCAGTGTTGCCGAGCATGGATGCCGAGACGCGCAGGAAGAAGAAGCCACGAGCCGCCCGGCCGCGCAACGGCGATCCCGGCGTCGCGCCCACACGGGCGGCGCTGCACGAGGCGGCGCTCGCGTACCTCGCGCGCGGCGCCGCGAGCGCCGACTCGGTCGCGAGGACGCTCCAGCGGCGCATCGGTAACTGGGCGCGGCGGGCCGCGCGCGCCGGCCGCGACGCCGAGGCCATCGCCCACGACGCGGCCACGGCTCGCGACCTGATCGCGCCCATCGTGGAGCGCCTCGGCGAGGTCGGCCTCGTCGACGACGCCGCGTTCGCCACGAACCGGGCGAAGCGGATGTCGACGTCCGGACGATCGCGGCGCGCGATCACCGCGCACCTCGCGCAGAAGGGCGTGGCGTCCGCCACGGTGCGCGAGGCCGTGGGGCACGACGCCGGGGCCGAGCTCGCCGCGGCCATCGCGTTCGCGCGCAAGCGGCGCCTCGGGCCGTTCGCGCGCCAGGACGATGAGCCGCTCGACCGTGACGCGCGCCGCATGGCGGAGCGGAAGGCCCTCGGCACCATGGCCCGCGCGGGGTTCGACTTCGGGGTGTGCGAGCGCGTGCTGCGGATGGATCGCGACGACGCCGACGCGCGCCTCCGCGATCGTCGCGA
>JAYTBL010000145.1:0-2041 GCA_043736975.1 Polyangiaceae bacterium | reverse complement strand
AGCTCGGGGTTGCCGAGGAAGAAGCCGCGATCGCCGTAGCGCTCCACGAACGACGCGGGGCGCGCGAGCGCGCCGCCGTGCGCGGCGAGCGTCAAGGGGCCGAGGGCGAGCTCGGCGCCGACGTTGCCGGTGGGGCGCGTCTCGCTCCGGGAGGCGCCGTTGCCTCCGCCGTCGAACCAGGCGTCGCCGCGGGCGCTCGCGGCGAGCGTGAGGCGCGGTACGGGCCGGTAGGTCGCGTCGATCCCGAGACCGGTGTTGGTGCGGCGGGCGCCGGGCGGCTGCGTGCTGCCCACCCAGAGACCTGGCGCAAAGCGCTCGCCGCTCGCGTCGACGCGCGCCTCGAGGGTGGTGGTCTCGCTGGGGCGGCCCTTCCAGCCGAGGCTCCCGCCGGCGGCGATGGTGGCGTCGGCGGTCTCGCTCGGGCTGAGGAGCCGGGCGCTCTCGCGCGGATCACCGTCGATGCTCAGTCCGTCGCGCCGCGCCCAGCTGCGCACCGACGCTGCGCCCGAGCCCGCGGGTAGCGAGAGCTCGAGCGCGCCGAGGAGGCGGTTCGAATCGAGGCGCTGAAAGCGCGTGGGCACGCTGATGGTGCCCGGCAGCTGCTGGCGGCGGACCTGCGCGAGCGTGGTGATGGCGAGCGCGCCGGTCGTTCCCGCGCCGAGCCGCACCGGGATGGCGATCGCGGCGAGGCCGCTCGCCGCGGCGTGGCCTGCGTTCTCACGGGTGGCGAGGACCTCGCGACCGGCCTGCGCGCTCGCGGCGTTGTCGACGTAGGAGAAGTCGTCCTCGGAGCGGGAAGCGCTGAAGCCGGTGGCGACGCGGACGCCTTCGGGATCGCCGCTCACGTCGCCGACGCGCACGCGCCGCGATCCGTAGGCTCCGGCCGCGACGTACACCTCGCTGCCGATCGGCGTGCGCGCATTCGGGGTGTCGAGCACCAGCGTGCCGCCCAGCGATCCGCGACCGAGCGCGGAGGGCGCGAACGATCGATGGACGCGCGCGCTCGAGCCGGGCCAGAGCGGGAGCGTGGCGAGATCGAGCGAAGGATCCGCTCCGCCCGAGAGCGGCACGCCCGCCAGGTAGATCGCGACCTGGGAGGACGTCGTTCCGCGAATGGAGAGGGTCGCGAAGGAGTCGTCTGCGCCCAACCGCCGGACGTGGACGCCCGGCAGCGGCTCGATCAAGCTCGCGGCGTCGGTGATCTCGCGAGGGCTGTCGTCGACGCGCGCGCGTGAGACGAACCCCGCGGCCGAGCCGCGACGCACCACGACCTCGTCGGGTTCGTCCGCCCGTGCCTCGGCGAGGCACGCGAGGTGCGCGACGAGCGCGACGAGCGCCGCCAGCCCGACCACGTTCCTCCTGGCCAGCGTCGCGAAGATCGGCACCGCGCGAACGATGTACCACCGCCGCTCCCGCGGATTTCCAGAAAGCTCGTGGTAGACGTCTGGTGAACCGCATGACCACGCTCTTTCTCGCCCGCCATGCGCCCACCTCGCTCAAGGGCATCTGTTATGGCCATCTGGACGTGCCGATCGCCATGCCCGCGGCGGAAGCGGCGGAGCGGCTGCGCGCGACGCTCCCCGAGCGTACGGGGCCGGTGCGCATCTGGACGTCGCCCTCCGCGCGCTGTCGGGAGGTCGCGACCTTGCTCGACGCGCGCGCGACGCTCGACGAGCGCCTGCGCGAGATGCACTTCGGAGCATGGGAGGGGCGCCCCTGGGACGACATCGAGAAGGAGGACGCGTTCGGCGTATGGGCGCGCGACTGGCGGCGCGCGCGCGTCCCCGGGGGCGAGAGCGCGCTCGACCTCGACGCCCGGGTCGCCGGCTGGTTCGCGGAGCTCGACCCGGGTAACGTTCATCTGGCCGTCGCTCATGCGGGCGTGATCCGCTCTCTGCGCGTGCAGATCGAAGGGGTCAGCTGGGACGACGCCATGCGCGCGCCGGTGCCTCACGTCGCGTGGGTCGAGCTCGTCCCTCGCCAGTCCGAACCCTGATCGGTCGTCGCGGCAGCGTTCTGGTGTAAGACCGCTCATCATGAC
>JAYTBL010000144.1:0-2041 GCA_043736975.1 Polyangiaceae bacterium | reverse complement strand
AGGGACCTCCATGACGACGTCGTGCACGCGTTGCGAACAACCTGAGACCCTGAGCGACGGACCCGGGCGGCTCCACGTGCGCATGCCCACGGAGCATGCACGGCAGAAGGTCGCCGCGCTCCTGCGCGACCGCGGCGCATCCTCCAACGCCACGCGTCACCTCGTATCGGTCGAGGTCGCCGGCGACGGCGACCTCGATCCCCTGCTCGACGCGATGATCGGCGCGCTCACCTCGGCCGAGCGCGCCGAGACCCGCGCGTTCTTCGCCGCGGCGGCGGCCGGCGATCTTCTCGAGGCCGCCATCCAGGCCGACTCGCTCGAGACCGTCCGGGCGAAGCTCCGCGCAGGCTGGCTCGCGGAGATGCTGAGCGAGAAGCGCATCGTGTCGATGCTGCAGCCGATCGTTCGCACGGGAACGGGCGAGCTGTTCGCCTACGAGTGCCTCGTCCGAGGCGTCATGGGCACGTCGCTCGTCCCGCCCGACCGCCTCTTCGAGGTCGCGCGGGCGGCCGGCATGCTGTCTGCGCTCGACGTCGGCGCCCGCCGGGCCGCCGTCACCGCCGCGTCGCGACGCGCGGGCGACCACCACGTGTTCGTCAACTTCACCCCGTCGACGGTCTACGACCCGCGCTTCTGCCTCCGGACCACCCTCGAGGCGATCCGGGAGGTCGGCATCGCGCCTTCACGCATCGTGTTCGAGGTCGTGGAGAGCGAGCGCATCACCGACGTCGCGTTCGTGAAGAGCATCCTCGACGCGTACCGCGCGGAGGGCTTCCGCGTCGCGCTCGACGATCTCGGTTCGGGGTACGCCTCGCTCGGCCTCCTCCACGCCCTTCGCCCCGACTTCGTGAAGATCGACATGGGCCTCGTCCGGAACGTCGACAAGGACCCGTGGAAGGCGACCTTCATGGGCAAGCTCCTCGAAGCGGCGCACGACGTCGGGGTCCAGACCGTCGCCGAAGGCATCGAGACGGCCGAAGAGCTCGGGTGGGTCGAGGCACACGGCGCCGACTTCGCGCAGGGCTACTACCTCGGGAAGCCGACGCTCGCCGACGACCCGACCTTCGTGCCCGTCGCGAGCATCGTGAAGCGCAGCGCGTGAACGCCCCTCCGAGGCTGGCAGCAGGCCGCGGCCGAACGCGCGGGCCACGTTGAAATCGAGGCGCAGCGACCCCGCGGTGTGGGTATTCTGAGGCGGTGCGAATCGTGCATATTTTCGTGATGACGCTGGGGGCCGTCGTGTCGCTGGCCGCAGCTTGCACCGAGTTCGGCGCTTCCCCGACTCCCGTGGCCGACGCGGGCTCGCCAGACGGCGGCGACGCGGGCTCGCCGGACGCCGACGCCGCTACCCCCGCACCCTGTGAGCTCCTCGGGAAATTCGACGCCAGCTTCGATGACGGCACGTTCGGGCCCTTCCTCGACCGGGTCACCAGCGACGGCGGAGGACTTGCGCTCATCGAGGGCGGCGTGCGCGCGACCGTCCCGCCTGGCGAGGGGACGCGCGCCTACCTCACGAAGGTGTTCCCCCTCGTCAGCAAGCGTTTCGGTCACGGCCGGCTCCGTTTCAAGCTCCGCGACTTCAAGAAGGAGTCTACCGTGTCCTACGCCGAGCTAGGTTGCTCGCTTCGCCTCGCGCGCGACGGCTCGGGATCGACAACCGTTCGCGTCGAGCTCTCGGAGTCGAGCCTCGCGATCGACGAGGGCGTCTTCGCCGGCAGCCAGGAAATCCCGAGCGGGGACGGGGTGGTCTTCGGAACGGTCGGCAACATCCCGGCAACCCGGGTCCTCGATCTCGAGTTCCGGAGGGTCGACGGCGGAATCGCGACGCGCGCCCGCGTCGACTCCGACCCGGTCCAAGAGCGCACCAGCGAGCTACGCGCGGAGCCCGATAGCCTCGAGGTCCGCTGCGGACTCAACTTCGCGAAGAGCAGCGCCGGGTTCGCGATCGTCATCGACGACGTCGACCTCGAGCTGTGCGCGCTCGGCGAGCCCTGATACCCGTCGCCGCCTGAGCCGCGCTCGGTCTCGCGCGACACGTCGC
>JAYTBL010000143.1:0-5318 GCA_043736975.1 Polyangiaceae bacterium | reverse complement strand
GCTCCGAGTCGTGGCCGGCGGCGCGCGTGGCGAACCAGGTGCTCGGGGGCGGCATCGCGAGCCGCCTCTTCGGCGACGTGCGCGAGCGGCGCGGCCTCGCCTACGCCACCGAGGCGCGGGCCTACGAGCTCGCGAGCGGCGAGCAGCCGATCCTCATCCATGCCGCCACCGAGACCGCGAAGACCTCGCTCGCGACGACGGCGCTGCTCGAGAACGTGGCGCGCATGATCAGCTCACCCCCGTCGTCCTCGGAGACCGAAGCCGCGCGGGCCTACGTGAGCGACGTCTTCGCGATCCGCACCGAGTCGCTCGCGTCGATCGCCGACCTCGTCGTCCTCCAGGACGAATTCGGTCTCCCCGACGGCGCCTGGGACGCGTATAGAAGGCAGCTGCGTGCGACCGAGCCCTCGCAGGTCGAGGCCGCGGCGAAGAAGCTCTACCCGGTGGACAATTTGCTCGTCGTCGTCGCAGGAGACGCGGACGTCATCGCCGCGGACCTGGCGAAGCTGGGCGACGTCACCGTCGTCGACCCCGAGAAGGAATTCAAGACGATGAGAACGATCCCGCAGGCCACGAAATGAGCGCTCCGCGAGCCCCCGGTCGTCTCCCCGTCACGGGCCAGGCCGCGCCCGGCGAACGCACGCCCAAGAAGAAGGCGGGCGGCGCGCGCCGCACGCGGGTGAAGCAGCGCATCACGAAGAAGACCGGCGACGTCCGCAACAAGCCCGAGGTTCGGGGCGACGGCTCGGCGAAGAAGAAGCTCGGCCCCATCACCGGCGCCGGGATCCGCTATCTGCGTGGCCTCGGCCACCATCTCGACGCCGTCGTCCAGATCGGCAAGGACGGCATCACCGACGGCCTCGTCGCCGCCGTCAACGAGGCGCTGCGGGTGCACGAGCTCGTCAAGGTGAAGGTCGGAACCGAGTCGCCGACCGACCGCAAGGAGGCCGGTCCCGAGCTAGCCACGCGTACCGGCGCGACGCTCGCGCAGATCCTCGGGCGCACCCTGCTCCTTTACAAGCGTCACCCCAGCAAGCCGAAGATCGAGCTGCCTCGTTAGGGCTCTTCCACCGCAAAGTGAGCTACGCTCGCGAGTCGATGCCGCCTGCGTCGTACACGCTGGTCAACGAGGACGAAGCCCTCGTCGGGACCATCATCGGCGAGCGCTACCACGTGGGTGACATCCTCGGGCAGGGCGCCACCGGCACGGTGTTCGCAGCCACGCACCTGAGCTTCGGCCGCGCCGCCGCGATGAAGGTGCTGCGTCCCCGCTACACGTCGCGGGACGCGGTGCAGCGCCGCTTCCAGGCCGAGACGCGCGCGCTCCTCGCGATCACCCATCCCTCGCTCTGCGAGGTGTTCGACATCGGCACCCTGCCCGACGGCGCGCCGTTCTTCGTCATGGATCGCCTCGAAGGCGAGACGCTCGCAGCGCGGCTCGGGCGCGAGCGGCTCTCCGCCGCGGCGGCGGTCGACCTCACGATGCAGCTGCTGTCGGCCATGGACGCGGTGCACGAACGGCAGCTCGTTCTGGGGGACGTCCGCCCGCAGAACGTGTTCCTCGCGCGGCGCCACGGCTGCCGGCCGGTGGTGAAGCTGCTCGACGTCGGGCTCGCGCGGCTCATGCCGCTCGACGCCGTCGAGCGCGAATGGGAGGTCCTGCGCGCGGTCACGAGCGCGTCCGACGTCTCCGGGCTGCTCTCGGTGCCGTACTACCTCTCGCCGGAGCGCGCTCGGGGCGAGCACGACGAGCCGGCGAGCGACCTGTTCGTCGCAGGGATCATCCTCTTCGAGGCGCTCACCGGGCAGAAGCCGTTCGCGGCGACGTCGTGGAAGGGCCTCATCAAGCAGATCTCGCGCGTGACGCCGACCCCGCTCGACGTGCTACGCCCTGACCTCCCCGAGGCCCTCGGCGACCTGCTGCTCCGAACGCTGTCGGCCGATCTGCGGCTCCGCCCCGCGAGCGCGCGCGCCATGCAGGACGAGCTCCGCTCGGCGTTCGTCGACCCCGCGCGCCCGCGGCGCATCTCGGCCTCGTCCCCGATGCGCGCCGAGCCGAGCCAAAATGAGGCCCCCCCGGACGTCAATGACGTCACCATGTCGGCCCACGTCGCGGTCGACGAGGCCTCGGCCGACCATCCCATGCGGACGCTGCGCCCTGGGGTGACGATCGACCTCGGCGACGGCACCATCGACGTCGACGTCGACATGGCTGAGCCTCCGCAGACGACGCGAGGCGCGGCCAACCGAGAGGAGGAAGAGGAAGAAGAGACGGCGACGATGGAGCTCAATCCCGAGCTCCGCGCGCGGATCGAGCAGATGACCACGCCAGGCGAGACGTTCGTCAGCGAGGACGCCTCGCGCTCCTCTCGACCTCCTCCGACCCGCCCGCTTCGACCTCCCCGACGCCGTTGACCGACCGCGTCAATCCCCTCTTCCACCACCCGTTGTGGCTGCGCGGAGGCGGTCGGCTGGGCCCAACTTGTGGAGAACCCCTGAACACCCTGGGGCTGACCTCTTGACCACCTGTTGGGGGTACCTGAACGTAGTTCAGTGTTGTCGGGTGTTTAGGTTTGGGGAGTGGATGTAGGGTCTCCGTCGTCCGTGGAGTACCACATGGAGTATCTGCATTTAGCTGGACACCACAAGATGTAGCGGTTAGACAGGTCTCTCGCCCGTCGCACTCTGTGTGCGGCAGGGCTTGCTCGGTGCCGCATTCGTTCAGTGCTCGTGAACCGCCTCACGCGACCTTCGCGCCGCGTGAAGGCCGCGAGATCAACTGAACAGATGGGCGCCGGAGTGGAGCGCAGGTGCGCTGGAGTGGACGGGGTTTGGGTGAGCGACAGGAACCTTGACGCTATGCGTCGAAGGCCTCTGCCGCGACGCTGCGTGCGCGCTTCTCCGGAGGTCTTCCGGCGAGCTGCACGGAGGGGGCGGGCGGCGGACGGGTCCCGCAGTCACGTCGGATCATCGTGATCGCATCGGCATCGCATTGGATAGGAGGGCGCATCATGGCTACGTCTTTCGGTACGGATCGCATGGCGGAAAAGAGCGTCGGCAAGTCACACGGCAAGAGCAGCAGCCCGGCGAGCAAGTCTCGCGGCGCGCAGCCCGCTCCGACAGCGAAGGCCAAGAGCAAGACGAACGGTGGCGCTCCCGCCGCCCGTGAGAAGCTCGACAACGGCGCGCGTCGTGCGTCCCGCGGCGTCGCGGTGACCCGAATGTTCACGCGCCCGGGCGTCGACCCCCTCGAGAACGGCGCGCCCGGCCTGAGCTCGGTGACGGGAACCCCGAGCGAGCTCGTCTACGAGCGCCGATCGAGCATCATCGCCAACCCCGACGGATCGATCGTCTTCAAGATGGAAGGCGCGGAGATCCCCTCGGCGTGGAGCCAGCTCGCGACCGACATCGTGATCTCGAAGTACTTCCGCAAGGCGGGGCTCCACGGCGACGCGAAGCAGGGCGAGAAGAGCGTCCGTCAGGTTGTCTACCGCATCGCGCACACGATCCGTGACGCGGGCGATCGCTTCGGCGGCTACTTCGCCTCGAAGGCCGACGCGGACGCGTTCGAGCACGAGCTCTCTTTCATGATGGTGCACCAGGTCGGCGCCTTCAACTCGCCGGTGTGGTTCAACTGTGGGCTCTGGGCCGAGTACGGCATCACCGGCTCAGGGGGCAACTGGGCGTGGGACTCGTCCCAGCGCTACTCAACGAATGCGCCGTCGCACATGGTCGAGACGAAGAACGCCTACGAGCGCCCCCAGTGCTCGGCGTGCTTCATCCAGTCCGCGAACGACGACCTCATGAGCATCTACGAGCTCGTGAAGAACGAGGCGCGCCTCTTCAAATACGGCTCGGGAACGGGCTCGAACTTCAGCCAGATCCGCGGTCGCCAGGAGAAGCTCTCCGGCGGCGGCACGTCGAGCGGCCTCATGAGCTTCCTCGAGGTCTTCGACCGCGCCGCCGGCGCCACGAAGTCGGGTGGCACCACGCGGCGCGCCGCCAAGATGGTGTGCCTCGACATGGATCACCCCGAGATCCTCGACTTCATCAACTGGAAGGTCCGCGAGGAGAAGAAGGCGCACGCGCTCATCGCGGCGGGCTTCTCGAGCGACTTCAACGGCGAGGCGTACAAGACCATCGCCGGCCAGAACTCGAACAACTCGATCCGCCTCAGCGACGACTTCATGAAGGCCGTCGAGGCGGGCGGCAAGTGGCAGACGATCATGCGCACGACCGGCGAGGTCTGCGACACGTACGACGCGAAGGACATGTGGCGTCAGGCGTCGGCCGCGGCGTGGGCGTGCGCGGATCCCGGCGTCCAGTACGACACGACGATCAACAAGTGGCACACGTGCCCGAACAGCGGGAAGATCAACGCGTCGAACCCGTGCTCCGAGTACATGTTCCTCGACGACACAGCGTGCAACCTCTCGTCGATCAACCTCACGAAGTTCCTTCGCGAGGACGGCGCAGGCGCGCAGTCCTTCGACGTCGACGGCTTCCGTCACGCCTGCAAGATCTTCTTCATGGCCCAGGAGATCCTCGTCGATCTCTCGAGCTACCCCACGGCGGACATCGCGCGGAACAGCCACGATTACCGCCCGCTCGGCCTCGGCTACGCGAACCTCGGATCGCTGCTCATGCAGATGGGCGTGCCCTACGACTCGAACGAGGGCCGCGCGATCGCCTCGGCGCTCACCGCGATCATGTGCGGCAAGGCCTACGCCGCCAGCGCCGAGATGGCGGCCTCCAAGGGCGCCTTCGTCGGGTTCGCGAAGAACCGCGAGCCGATGCTCCGGGTCATGAACATGCATCGCGACGCGGCCTACCAGATCAACCGCGACACCTGCCCGCCCGCGCTGTATCGCGCGGCGTGCGAGGACTGGGACAAGGCCGTCGAGCTCGGTGATCGCCACGGCTACCGCAACGCGCAGGCCACCGTGCTCGCGCCGACCGGCACCATCGGTCTGCTCATGGATTGCGACACCACGGGTGTCGAGCCCGACTTCGCGCTCGTGAAGTACAAGAAGCTCGCCGGTGGCGGTTACTTCAAGATCGTGAACCAGTCGGTCCCGAGCGCGCTCAAGAAGCTCGGCTACAGCGCGAGCGAGATCCAGGAGATCGTCGCGTTCGTCAGCGGCACGAACACGCTGCTCGCCGCGCCGAACGTCAACCGCCGCACGCTCAAGGAGCGCGGCCTCACCGATGCCGAGCTCGCGAAGGCGGAGGTGGCCCTCCCCGGCATCTTCGAGCTCGATCACGCGTTCGGCGCCTGGGTCCTCGGCGAGGACACCTACGACCGCCTCGGCATCACC
>JAYTBL010000142.1:0-5322 GCA_043736975.1 Polyangiaceae bacterium | reverse complement strand
TCGCCTGCAGCGAACGGCGCTGCGCGCCGAAGAGCGCGCCTGGGTTTTGCCGGACGCACCGGGCCGGCGCGCGTCGCCTGCAGCGAACGGCGCTGCGCTCCGGAGGAGCGCCTGAGTCGTCGGTGCGACCGTTCGCGGTGTCCTCGCCATCGCGCCGCGCCGCTGGTAAGGGAGGAGCATGATGCGGCGATTCGGGACGCTCCTCTTGCTGCTGGCCATGGAGCTCGGGCTCCATGGCTGCGGACCGAGCACGCCCGCGAGCGGTCCGACCCGTCCCCTCCCCGCCTACGCCGGGCGCGCCGCCGAGCTGTTCGACGACGCGATCGACCCCGCTGCCGTGGGCATGGACTACGACAAGGGCTACACGCCGAAGGCCGATCCGCTCCTGCGCGAGCGCGCGCAGGTGAGCGACGCGGTGCTCCGCGTGAAGATCCAGACCGTCACCGGCAAGACCGACGGACCGGAGAAGAGCTACCAGCTGGGACTCCACACGGTGGAGAAGCTCACCGGCGCGCACTCGCCGGGCGACGACTTCACGGTCGGCGTGAACAAGTCGAGCGAGTCCCACGGCATCCTCAAGAACTTCGAGGGCCGGCTGGTCGGCTATCCGTTCGTGGCCTTCGTGCGCCAGTTCGTGCGGCCGGATGGAGACCGCGAGGTCCACTTCCATCTCAGCCCGGACACCAAAGAAGTGAAGGCAGCCGTGGGCGACGCCGTCATCCTCGGCGAAGCCGAGAAGAAGGACTAGGAGCGAGACGTGGCGATCGACATCAAGAGCGCGAAGGAAGTGGATGCGATGCGGCTGGCGTGCCAGATGGCCGCCAACACGCTGCTGCTCGTCGGCGAGAAGCTCCGCGCGGGCATGACGACCGAGGAGATCAACACCCTGGTCCACGAGGACACGCTGAAGAAGGGCGGCCGTCCCGCGCCGCTCAACTACCGCGGCTTCCCGAAGAGCGTCTGCACCTCGATCAACGAGGTCGTCTGCCACGGGATCCCCGGCCTGCAGATCCTCAAGGACGGCGACATCATCAACGTCGACATCACCACCATCTTCGGCGGCTATTACGGCGACACGTCGGCGACGTTCTACATCGGCACCCCTGGCCCGGCCGCCCGCAAGGTCACCGAGGTCGCGCGGCGCTCGCTGGAGCTCGGCATCGCCGAGGTGAAGGACGGCGCGCGGCTCGGCGACATCGGCGCCGCCATCCAGCAGTACGCCGAGAGCGAAGGCTGCAGCGTGGTGCGGGACTTCGTGGGCCACGGCATCGGCCGTCGCTTTCACGAGGACCCGCAGGTGAAGCACTACGGTCGCCGCGGCACCGGCGAGCGCATCAAGGCGGGCATGACGTTCACGATCGAGCCGATGGTCAACATCGGCCGCTTCGAGGTGATCGTCGACGAGGAGGACAAGTGGACCGTCACCACGGTCGACGGCTCGCTCTCTGCGCAGTTCGAACACACGATCCTCGTCACGAAGACGGGCTGCGAGGTGCTGACGAAGCGTCCCAAGCCGCTCCGGCTGAGCGAAAATGTCGCGACCATCTTCGCTTGATGCTGCACGACACGTGACCGCTCGCCTTGCGGCTATGCAAGCGCCGTGCGAAGGTCGCCCCATCGAATGAAGGAAAAAATTCCGAAAAATCCCCACGCCCTCAAGATCACGCAGCAAGCGCGTGGTCGCACCGGGTGGGTCTATGATCTCAGCGCCGATGAGCATCGACTGACGATCAGCATGTTTCCGCGCGAGAACGCCGATGAGCCCGGCGAATGGCGCGTCGAGGCGCGGGCCTCCCGGTCGGACGAGGCCATCGTCGTCTCGGAGTGGGGCCCCACGAAGGCCGGTGCGCTCCAGAAGGTGGGCGCCGCCTGGGTCGCGCGCGCCGAGGCCGACAACCTGCCGGCGTTCGATTTCGACGCCATCGCGAAGCTGCTAGAGACGGTGCGCGGGGTCTGACGGCGATGCGCTCGGGGGGTCGCCCCCGAGCTCACTTCTTCGCTGAGAGCAGCTCGAGCGCAGCGCGCCGGGCCGCCTCGCCGATCTTCACGCCGCCGATCATGCGTGCGATCTCCTCGATGCGCTCCTGATCGGTGAGCCGCTTCACGCTGCTCGTGGTGCGCCCCTTCGCCTCGACCTTGTCGACGACGAAGTGGTGGTCGCAGAGGGCCGCGATCTGGGCGAGGTGCGTGATGCAGAGCACCTGGCGATGGCGCGCGACGTCGGCGATGGCGCGGCCGATGACCTCGGCGATCGCGCCGCTCACGCCCGCGTCGACCTCGTCGAAGACGTACAGGCCGGCCGGGCCCTTCTCCGCGAGCACGCGCTTCAACGCGAGCAGCGCGCGGGACAGCTCACCGCCGCTCGCGATCTTGCGGAGCGGCCGCGGATCCTCGCCCTTGTTGGGCGCGATGAGGAACTCGACGCGATCGATGCCGCTCGACGTCAGGCGGGCGCCGTCGACCGGCGGTAGATCGGCGGCGCTCACCCCCGGGACCGGCGACACGTCCACCACCACGCGCGCGCGGCCCATGCCGAGGCCCGAGAGCTCGCGGCCGATGGCGTCGGCGAGGTTGGAGGCGGCGTCGCGGCGCTTGCGCGACAGGGTGCGCGCCTCGGTGGCGACGACCTGCAGGCAGCGCTCCCGCTTCTTCTCGAGCTCGTCGAGCAGCGCGCCGGCGCCGGCGAGCTGCTCGAGCTGCTTCTTGAGCTCGTCACGGTGCGCGAGCAGCTCGTGGGTGGTCGGGCCGTGCTTGCGGAGCAGCTTCTGGAGGCGGAACCAGCGATCGTCGACCTCGACGAGCCGGCCCGCGTTCGACTCGATACCTGCCGCGTAGCGCGAAAGCGCGCGCGCCGCGTCGGCGAGCTCCGAGCGCGCGGCATCGACGGTGCGCGCCAGCGGCGCCAGCGTCTGGTCGATGGCCGCGGCAGCGTCGAGGTCGGAGGACACGCGCGCGAGCTGGTCGCACACTGTGTCGTCCCCTTCGTAGAGGCGGTCGGCCGCGCTCTGCGTCGCCACCGAGAGCTTCTCGGCGTGACGGAGGCGCGCGCGCTCGCTCTCGAGCTCGGTCTCCTCGCCGGGCGAGGGATCGAGCTCCTCGATCTCCTTCAGCTGAAACGCGAGGAAGTCCTCGCGCTCGGCGCGATCGCGCTCCGCCTCGCGGACCTTCCCGATCTCGCGCACGACGATCCCCAGCTCGGCGACCTTCTCGCCCAGCGCGTCCCGCAAGGCGTCGAGCTTGCCGAACGCGTCGAGGTACTCGAGGTGCGTCGCCGGGTCGGTGAGGCTGACGCTCTCGTGCTGGGAGGCGATGTCACACAGATCGGGCGCAAGATCCGCGAGCTGCGCAGCGGTCGACGGCTTGCCGTTGAGGAACGCGCGGCTGCGCCCCTCGGCCTGCACCACGCGGCGCACCACGAGCTCACCGTCACAGGGGACGCCCGCGGCCTCGAGCTTCGCCGCGACGCGCGAGCCCGCCTCGACCTCGAACAGCGCCGCCACCTCGGCCTCGCGCTCGCCGGTGCGCACCACCTCGGGCCGCGCGCGGCCACCGAGGACGAGCGCGAGGGCGTCGACCACCATCGACTTGCCCGCGCCGGTCTCGCCGGTGAGGACGTTGAAGCCAGGGCCGAGCTCGAGGACCTGATGCTCGATGAGGACGACGTTGTCGATCGTGAGCGTGTGGAGCATCGGGCTCTCCTCGTTAGCCCAGGGATGGGTTGCGGTCGAGGGTCGGAGAGATCGAGTAGCATCCGCGCATGACCACGCGCGTCCTCCTCATTCGTCACGGCGCCACGACGCTCTCCGCCGAGGATCGGTTCGCCGGCTCGACCGACGTCGAGCTCTCGGACGAAGGACGCCGCCAGGCGGCCGCGCTGGGCGAGCGGCTGGCCGAGCTACCGCTTGACGCCCTCTACGCGAGCCCCATGAAGCGCACGTGCGACACGGCGCGGCTCGTCTCCGGTCCCCGGAAGCTCGAGCCCACCGCCGAGCCTGGCCTGCGCGAGATCGACCACGGCCGCTGGGAGGGTCACACGCGCAAGGAGGTCGAGGCGCAGTTCGGCGACGAGTACGCGAACTGGGAGCAGGACCCGTTCACGTTCGCTCCCGCGGGCGGTGAGTCGGGCCTCTCGGTGATGGCGCGCGCGCTGCCGGTCCTGCGGTCGATCGTGGTGCGCCATCCGAACGAAACGGTGGCAGTGATCTCGCACAAGGCGACGGTACGCCTCATCTTGTGCAGCTTCCTCGGCATCGACGCCCGGGGCTACCGCGACCGCCTCGACCAGGCGCCAGCGTGCCTCAACATCCTCGACTTCAAGGACGCCGTCCGTGCGCGCCTCATGCTCTACAACGACACCTCGCACTATTCCGCCAACACCCGCAAGGCCGAGGGTCAGCTCTCGAAGTGGTGGGACACCAAGTGAGCGGGCGCCAACGGCCCCGTTTCAGTCAAATGTCTACACTTCGTTACATTTTCGAAGCCACCTGTTATCATTCAACAAATACAGGATTTGTTGACGTACGCGACGTTGCGCCACTAGCCTGCGCGGCCGACGTGTGACAAGCGCCGCGAAGGGCAAAATGGCTGCGAAGGCTTCCGTGAAAACACCCAAAAAGGACTCTGTCGCTCCCGCTGCCGAAGGCAGCAGCAGCGCGAGTGCGCCCCGTGCGAAGAGCTCCAAGCGCAAGCTGGCGGTCGCAGCCGCCGTCGAGCCGCCCGTGCGGCAGCTCTCCATCGAAGAGCGCTGGGCGTCACTCGAGGAGCGCCTGCTCAAGGGCGATCCGGAGTTCCAGCGCGCCTACCGTGAGAGCCTCGATATGTCGTGGATCTACCACGACAGCGCGCTCGAGGGCTCCGTCTACACCCCGATCGAGCTGCGCTCGGCGGTCGACCCCGGCTCGCCGACGTTCGCGTCGTTCGCGTCGGTCGCGGGCGGCGCGGGCGGCGCGGGCGGCGCGGGCGGCGCGGGCGGCAGCACGGGCAGCACCAGCTCGGGGAGCAGCGGCAGCACCAGCTCGGGGAGCAGCAGCAGCAGCTCGGGGAGCAGCGGCAGCGGCAGCTCGGGAAGCGGCAGCAGCAGCTCGGGCAGCACCAGCTCGGGGAGCAGCGGCAGCTCGGGGAGCAGCAGCTCGGGGGGCAGCACCTCCGCGAGCACCGGCGGCCCCGGCGCGTGCATCGAGCTGACCGCCGCGGCCTTCACCAAGGGGCAGGCGGACGGCGATGTCGGCATCTACGTCTCCGTTCCCATGCCCAACCTCGGCACGGCCGCGGCGGATTCGATCCGGATCGAGTTCTACGGCTCCACCGCCGGCCCCAACCTCG
>JAYTBL010000141.1:0-2045 GCA_043736975.1 Polyangiaceae bacterium | reverse complement strand
GGCGTTCAGCATGACATTCCTGTCGTGAAGGCGTTGCCCGACGGCATCGACTTCGGACGGGAAACGGGGCCCCGTGCACGAAATTACAGGCCTTTTACACTTGTAATCGCCGGCCCGCGCCTTGCTTTGAATGCGCCCCGTCACCTTGGAAAATCCCATCCTTCGCATGCTCATGCCCCTCTGGGGCGTCGCTTTCGTGGCCGGTTTCATCATGACGGCCTGCCACCGCTGACCGAGCTCGAGGACGTGGCGGAGAAGCGCCACGCGATCACCGCTCCCGTCATGGTCAGGGCGAGCGCCTGGGTGGCCGTCAACCCGAGGCGCTGATCCGGCGCTACCAGCGCTGGGCCAAGCGAGCGGGGCAACAGTGCAACGATCGGACGCTGGCTGAATCTCACGGGTTGACCACCGAGGTTGTCGGAAGATCCAACGGCGCCACGGCGGCCGCTGCAACCCCCCTTGCTCTCCGGGCGAGAGCTTCGAGACGATGAGCCACTCTGCGGGCGGCGCGCTGCGAGGAATCGCGACTACGGCCGTCTCGTGTCCGACCTCGCGTACACAGCCACAGGTCAAGCGCGCTTCGTTCGGTCCGCGGACCGCGCGAGGACGAAGGCGGAGCACCGGTACGATGCACGAAGGGATCATCGCGACGCCACGCATTGCCCATACCGAGAAGCCGAAGCGTCGCCGCCTTCCGGCATCGTAGTCCACCGCCGGGAACGGGCGGGCACGTGAAGCGCGGCGCCGGCGGCATGGTCGCTGCTACCTGGCTCGCATGAACCTGCATCGTCTCCTCTGCATCAGCGCCAGCTGCGTGTTCCTCGCAGGCTGCGCCACCGGCCCCGCCCCAGACGACGATCCCACGGTCGCCGGGGAGGAGCAGCCGTTGACCAGCTTCGCGCCCACCTACGACGTGGTCGTCTCGGCCGCGGCGGACGAGCGGACCGTAGGCCCGCCCGTGATCGCCACCGATGGCTCGGCCTACGTGATGCTGTTCAACCGCGGCAACGGCACGGGGCGGGTGCAAGCGGTCGCGCCAGACGGTGCTCTGCGCGCATCCTCGCCGGCGTTTCCCGTCGACTCCAACGTTGGTTTCGGGCTCGGCCTCGACGACGACGGGAACGTGTACGCACAGGAGTTGACGTGCCGCCGCGTCGGCAGCCCGATCTCCTCGGGCCTCTGCAGCGGAGCGCTTCTGTCGTTCACACCGTCGCTGGTCCAGCGCTGGCGATCGACGCTGTTCGTCGATCGACCTGTCTGGAGCTGGTACTTGGGGCTCGAAAGTCCACGCTTCGATACCATCACCAAGAACATCTACGCGCGCATCGGCAGCGTCGCCGCGGTGACGAAGGCTGGCGCGGTTCGGTGGCAGGTGGACGCCGTGTCTGCCAATGCCTTCGACATCGACGCGAATGGCGACGTGTTGGTGGCGGGGTCGCAAGGGTCGAGTTGCTGGCTCGAGCGACACGCTGCGGACGGCGCTGTCAAGTGGACCAACAGGTCTTCGTTGGACCCGGTGCCGTGCGTTCGGTCGCTGCGCATCGTCCCTGACGGAAACGTCATGCTCAGCGCGGACGGGCGCCTGTCCGAGATGAGCGCAACCGGCGCCATCACGCCGCTGGCGCGCACCCCATCCGCGACGTGTTTCCAGTGCACCGTCCGCACGCCGTTCACCCTCATGCGCGGCGATAGGGCGGCCGCGCTGTGGAGCGCGTCGGGCACGCAGTTCACCTTGGTCGCATCGCGCCGCGACGGCAGCGCGGCGTGGGAGCGCCCGAAGGTGGGCGAATTCGGGGTGGCCGCCTACGGCGGCGGAGTGCTTGCCCAGGCGGTCGAAGCCGGAACCCTCTGCGCGCTTGGAGCCGCGGGGAACGTGCGCGCGTGTTTCACGCCCAACGCCGGTTCGCGACGATGGGGAGTTGGCGTGGCCGTCTCGGGTAACGAGGTCTTCGCGCTCCTCGCGGTCGCGTCCGGGAACTCGCCGTTCAGCTCCGAGACCCGCTTGTCGAGGCTCAAGGCACTACGCTAAGAAAACACTAGTGTGT
>JAYTBL010000140.1:0-5328 GCA_043736975.1 Polyangiaceae bacterium | reverse complement strand
CGCGCTGCGCCAGTCGCCGTCCTCGAGGATCAGGGAGCCGGCCGCCGCGGCGTCCACCGGGAGGCGCTGCGGGAAGTACCACTCCGCGAAGTTCACGCCGGGACCGAGGAACCAGGCGCTCGCGAGATCGGCGAGGCGCGAGGGCTCGCTCACGTCGGGCCCGTCGGTCCAGTCGTACGACGCGCCGGGATCGCTCGGATGCATCAGGTCGCCGCCGAACGGCCCGGTGTAGCTGGCGAGCGGGCCGCCGTTCGCGGCGCCGCAGCGCGCCGCGGCGAACGAGAGCGGCGCGGAGCCCTCGTCGAACGCGAGGCCGAAGGCGGCGCGGTTCGTGAGGCGTGGGAGCGTGGTGAGGCCGAGCGCGACCTGGAGCAGGCTGTCACGCCCCGCCACCTCCGTCTGGACCTCGAGCGGGTGGTAGCGGGCGTCGATCGCGACCGCCTCGGCCACCGCCAACGCCTCGACGCCGAGCAGCGGGATGGTGGTGAAGGTGTTGCCGCCGCGGATGTCCTTCACCACGCCGGGCGAAGGAAAGCCGGGCGCGCTCGGATCGCCGTTCTCGTACTTCGCCTGGCTCACGCTGCTCGCCGGGGCGCCTTCGCTCCGGCTGACGCCGTCGGCGAGGACCAGCGCCGCGAGATCCTCGAAGCCCGGCGCCCCGAGATCCCAGGCGGCATACTCCTCGACGATGCTCGCCCCGAGCGAGTGCCCGAGCAGGACCACCCGCTTCTTGCGCTCCTCGGGCGCGACCAGCTCGACGACCTTTCGCAGATCCCCGATCGTCGTCGCCAGGCCCCATTCGCTGGCCCACGGCGCCTCGGGTCCGCGCGTGAAGCCCGTGAACGTCTTGCCCTCCACCGCGTCGCCGCCGATGTAATAGGCGTAGGCGGGCGCGCCGCTCTGGCGTACCTCGGCGACGTCGAGTCCGTGCGTGTCCTCGAGGAGGTTCGAGCGGCGGTCCACGGCCCACGCCTCGAAGGCCTCGACGTCGGTGCTCCGGCGGACGATCGCCCGCGCCAACCCATCGAAGCTCCCCGCGCCGGCCAGGAAGCCGGGCATCAGCACGAACACCGCGCGCGCGGGCCGCGGCGGGGTGGCCTCGACGCGGTAGCGCACCACGCGAACGCGGTTCTGCTCGGGCGGCGTCGCGGCGCCTCCCTGCGGGTTCGGCGGAGGGACCACGCCGGCCAGCTCCACGATCTCGCGGCGGATGGCCCGCGGCGCGACCTCGACGACGCTCGACAGCGGAGGCGGCGCGTACGCCGCAGGCCCGTCTTCGGACGGCTTGCAGCTGGCCGCGAGCGACAGGAGAGCGAGCGCAGGCCACGACCATCGCCGAGTCATGGCGCGAACGGTACCAATCAGGGGCGAAACGAGCGAGCGGCGTCGATGACCTGGGCCTGATCGCTCTCCGAGAGCTCCGCGAAGAACGGGAGGCGCACCAGGCGATCGCTCACCGCCTCGGTGATCGGGCAGTCGCCGGCCTTGCCGCCGAGGCGCGCGCCCATCGGAGAGAGATGCAGCGGCAGGTAGTGGAACACCGAGGACGCGCCCTTGGCCTTGAGGTGCTCGATGAAGGCGGTGCGCTGCTCGAGATCGGGCAAGAGCAGGTAGAACATGTGAAAGGCCTGCTCGCAGTGCGCAGGGACGGTGGGCAGGGTGACGCCGTGCGCGGCGGCCCACGGCGCGAGCTCGGCCCGGTACCGCTCCCAGACCGCACGGCGGCGCTGCTGGATCGCGACGCGCTCCTCGAGCTGCCCGAGCAGCATCGCTCCCAGGAGATCGGAGAGGATGTAGCTCGAGCCGATGTCGACCCACGTGTACTTGTCGACCTGCCCGCGGAAGAACTGGCTGCGGTTCGTGCCCTTCTCCCGCAAGATCTCGGCGCGCGCCGCGAAGGCCTCACCTGCCGAGGCGTTCACGAGCAGCGCACCGCCCTCGCCGCAGGTGAAGTTCTTCGTGTCATGGAACGACTGCGTGGCGAGCTCGCCCAACGTGCCGAGCTGCTGGCCGCGGTAGGTGCCGAAGAGGCCGTGCGCGTTGTCCTCGACGACGACGAGCTCATGCCGCTTCGCGATCTCGAGGATGACGTCCATCTCGCAGCCGACGCCCGCGTAGTGGACGGGCACGACCGCCCGGGTGCGCGGCGTGATCAGCGCCTCGAGCTTCGTCTCGTCGAGGTTGAGCGTGTCGGGCCGGATGTCGGCGAAGACCGCCTTGGCGCCGCGGATGGCGAACGCGTTCACGGTGGAGACGAACGTGAAGGCGGGCACGATGACCTCGTCGCCGGGCGCAATATCGAGGAGGAACGCGCTCATCTCGAGCGCGTGCGTGCACGACGTGGTGAGCAGCGCACGCTTCGTGCCGGTGGTCTCCTCGAGGAGCCTCTCGGCGCGGCGGCAGAACGGCCCGTCGCCCGACAGCTTCCCGTTCGTGAAGGCCTCGGCCATGTACGCCTGCTCGCGGCCGACGAGCGCGGGGCGGTTGAACGGAATCATCGCTTCGTCTCGGCTCCCCAGATCCAGTCGCCCGCGGCGGGCCCCTTCATGAAGAGGAGGTCGAGCACCGTCACCTGCGGATCGAAGGGCGGGTAGAGCTGCTCGTACTCCGGATAGTCGTACACTTGGTACTCGAGCGAGATGTTCGCAGCCGCGAAGGCGGCCTCGTCGATGTACGCCTTCGCGGACGGACCGCTGATGTAGTGGGTCGCGCCGACCTTGGTGAGCAGCGCGAGGAGGCGATCGTTCTTCGCCCCTTCGATCTGGAGCTCCGACGAACGCAAGAATTGCGTCTTCGTCAGGCCCAGCGCCTGCGCGATCTTCTTGGTGGTGTCGATCGTGAAGTCGGCGAGCAGCGGCGGCGGCTGCGCATAAAACGACTCGACGAGCGCGCGGTACGCCTCGAAGAACGGCGCCTTTCCGTAGCTCTGCGCGATGCCCGCGAGGTGCTTCTTCGCCCACTTCTCGGCGGGGCTGATGCGCGCCTCGTGGATGGGCAGGCCGCTCTCGGTGTTGCCCTTGGAGAGGACGGGGATGGTGAGCCACTGCGAGCCGGCCGCGGTCTTGATCCGGTTGCGGTTCCGCCAGCCGTGCTTGTCGTACTGGACGTCGTCGTAGAAGACGAACACGTCGGCGCGCTGGATGAGGTGGAAGTACCCCCGCCATGGCACGTACGACGGCTGAAGAACGACGACGTTCACGATGAAGCGGGCACGGTAGCGCAAAGGCGCGAGCACGGCACCCTTCGCTATTCACGTCCGTCCCTCGCTTCGCTCGGTCGGACCGTGTTGTTCCGCCGGCGCCCTCGCTTCGCTCGGCCGGCGGCCTCGAATTCGCAATCACGGCTCAGTTACGCACCGCCCGGCTCTGGCGTGTGCGTGCATCACGCATGCATATTGGACCCGCGAACCGGTCGAGGCTCGCCCGCCGACCCCGCTGGCATGGGTATGCGTGACTTCGCGACTGCGGTACGTTGACCTCGTTGTGACCTGGAAGACCGATCCCGCGAGCGCGGCACTTCCTGCCTCAACACCTCATTCGACCCCCTTCTTCACCGCCACCGCCAGGCAGCTCGTTCCGATCGGGATAGCCCGACCTAGCCGGATCCTTTCGAGCTCTGGCGCCAGCAGCGCGTCTATTGCGCGACGTACCATCGGGCGGGGGGTGTGCTGACCGGAAGCAGTTTCGTTGATCGCCGAATCGCTGCGTCTACGGAGGTAGTGCGGAACGCTCCGCATCAGGAACACCGGGAGAGTGAGCGGCGCGAAGAAGTAGGTCTGGAACTTCACCTTGAAGTCGCAGCGCTCCAGCACCTTCTCCAGGCGCGCCAGTGTGTAGCGGCGGTGATGGCCCGCGAGATCGTCCTCGGAGGACCACAGCCAGCGGTACGCCGGGACCGTCACGCAAAGCACGCCGTCATGCCGCAAGACGCGGTGGACCTCGCGCAGGATCGCCCCGTCGTCGGGGATATGCTCCAGCACGTCGAACGCACCTGCCGCCGCGAACGAGGCGTCGGCGAAGTGCGCGTCCTCCAGCGTCGCGTTCACCACCGACCTGAGGTTGCGCTGGCGCGCGTTCCGTGCGCCCTCGGGCCCGGGCTCGAGGAGCACCGTGTTCAACCCATGCTTCTCGAGTGCCTGGCTCACCGCGCCGTTGCCGCCGCCCACGTCGAGAAGAGGGCCGTCGATGTTGTAGCGCTCAAGCGCAGCCGTGATGCAGGCGTTGCGATGCGCGAACCAGAACGACTCGTCCTCGACGCGGAAGCAGGCCTCGTGACCGTCCTCCGGAAAGCTGAGCTTCGCGTTGCTGCCATTCCGAGCCCGCCAGATGCCGTCGTCGTCGCATGTGAGCACGGGGCTGAGTCGCGACAGCTCGATGGGCGCGCTCATTCGTTCCCCGCGTGGGCCACGGGCATCTCGAGCGGCAGATGGCACACGTCGAGAGACTCGGTTACCCGTGCCAAGTGGCCGCTCGCGCGACCAGACCTTCGCTCAGCCTCGTCCTGACGCGGGCAACGCCCGGCAAATCGCCATGTTTCCCTCCGTTGTGCAGTGAGGATGAAATCTCGCCACTGCCCGTTTATCGAGAGAACGCAACGCGTGACGCGATTCCTGAGCACACGCCGATGATACACGACGTGCCCTGCGGCCTGACGGTTCGCCTGCACGGCAAGGACGCGCGGGCTGGCGAGAGAAAAGCGGACGACCTGGACCCATCCCGGCATGAGCAAAGCTGCGGATGGGTAGGTCCCGCGCTGGCCGCGTCGGGGACAGCGAGCAGGGACGAGCGGAGCATGGAGCGTCGGTTGGTACCGCGGCTCTCTTCAATATGGAGAGCAACCGACTCAAGACGACCTCCCTGGCGCGCGTGCGCGACCCGTTCAAGGCCACGCTCACCACGCAACTCGCGGCTCAGATGCTTGCGGAGCTCGACGAGCGACCCGAATTCGGAATCGGCCTCGCGAGCTACTCGATGCGCGGAAGAACCATCGAACGCGGACGGAGTGCGGCCCAAGATGTCACTGCCGCGCTATCAAGACGCTTCCGTGAACGCACGGATGCATCGCATAGTTCACTGACCAGTAGTACCACCGGCCTCCCTGGTAGAAGAGCTGGAGTCCGACGGAGCCTTGGGCCGAGGTGTCGGCTGTCGAGTTGTAGCAGCTCAACGCGCGGACTACGCCCGTTCCACCACCGCCGTTCGCTGCGGCCTGCACGCACGCAGCGTTCGATTGCTCGTCCGAGGCGTCACTGCCACGATCATCGCAGAGCTGCAGCTCCGCCGTCGCGCCCGCCCCCGATCCCCATCGAGCTGCGAGGAGGGACCCATT
>JAYTBL010000139.1:0-2056 GCA_043736975.1 Polyangiaceae bacterium | reverse complement strand
TAGTAGAGGAAGTACTCGACCGCGAAGAGCCCGCGGCCGCTCCCGAGCACGACGTCCCAGCCCTTCTGGTAGTCCCTGATCACGACCTGGGTCTCGACCTGGCAGCGGTTCAGATCGGGCCAGGGGTGCACGTAGCTGCGGAGGCCGCGCCCGTGGTACTGATCGCTCGTCTTGCCGCCGACCGGGCCGAACTGGAAGAGCTCCATCTTCGACCATTCGGTCATCGCGCCGCGCCACGCCGCCTGAGCGAGCGCGCGCTTGTCGTCGCTGGGAGCGGCGGCGTGATCGCGAACGGTCGTCCGCAGGACGGTCGCCGCGTTCTGGAACGTGCACGCGTGCCATGCGGCGCACTCCGAGGCTGCGCCGAGGAGGGCCTGCTTGGTAAACGGCGCGGTCGCGCCCGGCGCGGGGCCACACTCGATGGGGCCGACCGGCACGGCGGCGTCGATGCCGCCGCTGCTGGTCGTTCCTGCAGGGCCGTTCGTTCCGCCGCTGCTGCTGGTGCTGGTGCCGGCGCGCGGGTCTGACGTTGCGTTGCAGGCCACGACCGCCATGACTGCGATCGCGGCGACGGAGAGACCCGTGAGGAGCAGGGGCCTCGAAGAGGCGAGGGGGCGGCCGGAGAGCATGGACTGCTACTGACCTACCTTGAGGGTGACGAGCACCGAGCCGAGGGGCGCCCCCGCGTCGCCCGTCTGGTTCAGGCTCTGCGCCGTGGCCGCGATCTGCTTGCCGTCGGCAGACGCCGCGACCTTGAAGAAGCCCGCGGGGTAGCTGTACTCGATCACCCCGTTCACGCCGGAGCTCGGATCGGGCTTGCCGTTCTTGTCGAGCACGAAGACGCTGCCGTAGTCATCGTAGACGCCGACGTGCACGATGCGGTCGTCGGGGAGGACGAGCATGTCGCGCCCGCGCTCGGTGTGCGGTGCCGCGCCGAGGCCGGCGCCCTTGTCCTTCTCGCTCTGCCACGCGAAGGATCCGAGCTTGCCGAACGTCGTGTCGAGGCCGTCCGCCTTGACGCCGAACGTCACGAGATCGAGGCCGAGGCTCGGCGTCTCGAAGTTCGAGGTCCCGTAGCCTGTCGTCACGTACCGGCCGGTGGACTGCCGCGCGACGCCGTATGCCTCGGCGAAGCCGCCCGAGCCTACGAAGGGATTGAACTTCGTCTGCCCGGGCGTGCCCGGGGCGGTGGTGCCGAAACCGAACGTGGTGTCGACCGTGCCGTCTGGCTTGAGGCGGACCAGCACGACGTGGTTGCCGAGGCCCGGGCCGAAGCTGGTGTAGCCCGCCGAGACGATGGTCCCGTCGGCCTCGACGATGCCGCGTCGCGAGTTGTCTGCGAGCTCTGCGCCGTCGCTGTCGGTGCTGAAGGCCTTGCCTCCGTTGAACGCGGGGTCGGCCGCGAGCGTGCTCGCGAGGACGCGTGCCACCCAGCGATCGTTGTCGGTGCGCTGCACTCCTGCCTGAGCTCCGCCGGCCTTGCCCAGGCGACCCTTCGCCGGAGCGCCGCTGGCGAAGACGACGATCTTCGGCGTGCCGGCCACGCTCTTGTCGATCGCGAGGCTCCACGCGGTGTTGTACGAAGGCGCGGCCGCGCCCGGCCACTCGGTGAGGTCGCCGTCGGCCCACGAGAAGTCGACCGATACGGGCGCGCCGAAGCTGTAGGCGCCAGCCCCGTCCTTGGTCATCTTCACGAGATAGACCGCGCCGCCCGCTCCCGCCGTGGAGGCCTGCACGACGAAGCTTCCCGGCGACACCTCGAGGATCTCGAACGAGCTCTCGGCGCCCGCGATCGGCACGGTGAGGACGCCGTCGGTCCCGAACGTCGCGTCGAGGATCCCGTCCTTGAAGCGCCAGACCGCGAGCACGCGGTCGTCCGCGACGATGGTCGCGCCTGATGCGTAGAGGAAACCGTCACTCGCGAAGACGAGGCCGTAGGGGTTGATCGAGTTCGGGATGCGCGTCGTCGTCTGCGGGACGATGGCGGCCGCGCGGACCTGGCCATCCGCGGCGTCCGGCGTACTTCCGTCCGGCGTGCTGCCGTCGATCGGCGGCG
>JAYTBL010000138.1:0-2059 GCA_043736975.1 Polyangiaceae bacterium | reverse complement strand
TCGGTCGAGACGTCGGTGAACGAAGTCGGGCTGCCCTTGTCGACGACCCAGTCGACCACGCGCTTGCTGTACGGACGCGGCGCTGCTCCCACGAAGGTCTTGATGACCTTCGGCTTCATGTCGAGGCTCTTCTCGTCGAGCGCGAGGAGCGCGATGCGATCGACCTCGAGCACCTGCACCGCGAGCACCACGATCTCGTCGAGCACGGCCTCGAGCGGCAGCTCGCCCACGAGCAGCTCGCTCGCGCGGATGAGCAGGAACAGCTTGTCCTTGTAGCGCTGGTCGTCCTCGACGAGCACGGCCGGGGGCGGCACCCTGGTGACGCGCTTGCTCAGCGAGCTGTCGAGGCCGAGGGGGGAGGGGAGCGTCTGCGCCCCGACCGAGATCTTCGGGCTCTGGGTCGTCGCGCCTTCGAGGAGGAAGGTGATGTCTCCGCAGCGGAAGCTGTCGCCCTCGATCAGGTTGCAGGTTGGCACCCGCTGTCCGTTGAAGAAGATGCCGTTCTTGCTCTGGAGGTCGGTGACGCGCACCTTCGTTCCGTCGAAATCGAGCTGTGCGTGCTTCCGCGACAGGCTCTTGTGCATGCAGACGATCTGATTGTCCTTGGTCCGGCCGATGGTCACCGTTCCCGGCGCGAGCACCATCGTCTGCTCCTCGGAAAGACCTGGATTCATCACGAGGGACAGCACGGCTGGAGCCTATCACGGGGGCCGGCTCCCCCAGGCCTCCCGCGAGAAGGTCTGGAGACCCAAAAAACAAGGGTCGCCAGGGTTGACCCCACCCCGCCTCCCGGGGAAGACTGCGCCTCCAAGCAATTTTTCGAGGAGGTCACGGTTTACCTATGTCGATGGGTCGTCCCAGATTTGATCCGCGCCAGCCGCAGCGCCAGTTCCAGATTCGAGTCAACCACCGCATCCGTGTGCCGGAAGTGCGCGTCATCGACGCGAACGGCGAGATGCTTGGTGTGCTCTCCACGCACGAGGCGCTGAAGCGGGCTCAGGAGCAAGGGCTCGATCTCGTCGAGGTCAACCCCAAGGCCGAGCCCCCCGTCTGCAAGATCCTCGACTTCGGAAAGTACAAGTACGAAGAAAAGAAGAAGGCCGGCGAGGCCAAGCGCAAGCAGACGGTCGTCCAGATCAAGGAGATCAAGCTGCGCCCCAAGACCGATGACCACGACATCGCGTTCAAGACGAACGCGGCGCGTCGGTTCCTCGAGGCCGGGCACAAGGTGAAGATCACGGTCCGCTTCCGCGGCCGCGAGATCACCCACCCCGAGAAGGCGCAGGAGCAGATCACCGTGATCATCCAGGGCATCGAGGACATCGCGAACGTGGAGACCCGCGTGGCCATGGAAGCCCGCGCGATGTCCGTGCTCGTGGCCCCGAAGCCCGCGATCATGCAGAAGGTCGCGCAGGCGAAGGCGCAGCGCGAGAAGGAGCGTCAGCAGGCGGAGAAGGAAGGCCGCGTGCTGCCCGCCGATCCGGAGTCGATCGAGGATCTTCCGGACGACGATGACGACGACGATGACGACGACGACGACGACGCGGAGGGCGAGGCCGAGGCTGTCACCCCCGCAGAAGCCGAAAAGAAGGGCTGATCGCTGGTGCGTCGCCCCGACGCGAGCGTGGGCAGCGCGAGGCTCCTCGCGCTGCCGCTCGTGATCGGGGCATCGCTTTGTCTGCCGCTCGCCGCTCGCGCCGAGCTTGCCGAGCCCAGAGACGCCGGCGCGGACGCGAGGCCCAGCGACGCGCCGAAGGGCACGATCGTCGTGCCCGCGGCCGTGGTCCAGCGCGTGATTGACAAGCGGGATGTGAGCGGCACGAACGCCGTCGCGCCCGATGGCAGCGCCCTCGGCGTACGCCTGGTCGGGGTCAGCAAGTACAAGGCGGGCCTCCGCGACGGAGACATCGTCGTGTCGGTGTCCGGCCGGAAGACCCCGAACGTGGACGCCATCGTGGCGGCGGGGATCCTCGCGGCCAGCACCGGAGCTTCGCGCCTGTCGGGCCGGATCCTGCGGGGAACGGCCACCTACGACGTGGTCCTCGAGCTCCCCAAGTAG
>JAYTBL010000137.1:0-2060 GCA_043736975.1 Polyangiaceae bacterium | reverse complement strand
GTTCGACGGGTGGTTCACGCGGGGTGAGTCTCGGTGGGGTAATTGTCGTCGCGGGGTGATGTAGTTGTCGTCGAGTTCGTAGTTGTCGTCTGCTTTGGGTCCTTCCTTTTCTTGGCGTCCTCGGCGCGGATGCTGCCTCGATCGATCTCGAGAATCGTGGCGTGATGGACGAGACGATCGATCGCCGCGGCGGTCGTCATCGGGTTCTTGAAGATTCTGTCCCACTCGCTGAAGACGAGGTTGCTGGTGATGATCAGCGACCGGCGCTCGTAGCGCTCGGCCATCAGGGTGAACAGGACCTCGGCCTCGTCGGCGCTCTGCTGAACGTAGCCGAGGTCGTCGAGGATCATGACGTCGTACGTGTCGAGCGCGCGGAGCGCACGAGGCAGGGTGAGATCGCGGCGTGCCGCCAGGAGCTGTTGAACGAGTTGGTACGTCGGAATGAAGAGCACGCTGACGCCGGCCCCGACGAGCGCGTGACCGAGCGCGCACGCAAGGTGGCTCTTGCCGACGCCCGGGCGTCCGAACATGAGCACGTTGTCGCCGCGCTCGACGAACGCGCCTCGGGCGAGCTCGCGAGCCTGAATGAGAACGTTGCGCGGCACGCGAGCGGGGTCGAGCGTCTCGAACGTCTTTGCGGGAGGAAGCCGAGAAGCCCGGCGGAGGCGATCGACGCGGCGTTCGCGACGAGCCTGCCACTCGACCTCGAGCACCTCGGCCAAGATGACAAGCGCCTGATCGCATCCGGCATCGAGGAATCGCTTGGTCGTCTGCTCGACGGCACTCGACAGCTTGAACTCGGCGAGGAGCTTCGTGATCCGATCGCCGACCTCGGGCGTGTAAACCATCACGCGGCACCGGCCATCGTGATCAGGTCATCGTAGACGCGGAGATCTGGAATTCCGATCTCGACGTGAGGGATCGCGGAGACCGTCGGCCGCGCGAGCGCCTTTACGGCGATGAAGTCGAACGGCTCGCCCTTGTCGAGGAGGGTGTCGAGCGCGCGAGAGACATCGGCCTCGGAAGTGCTCGCTGCGAGGTGCAGGATGCGGACGTACTCGACGTCGGCGCGATCACCGCGGCCGGCGCAGAGGGCATCGTAACCTCGGCGGAACGTCAGCGACGGGAAGAGGTCCTCGCGATACCGGTACGCCGCAAACGCGCCCGGCTTGCGCACCAGCGACCAGATCACGTGGCGATAGTCGATGCGGTGATTCTCGCTGCCGCGCAGTCGCGGCATCGTTTCGAGCAGCGACTTGCCGATCCAGATCTCGATGACATCCGGGTGAACGCGGGCTGTGAGCTGGTGGCCGATGAGGCGCGAGGGAACTGAGTACGCCCGCTTCGCGACGTGCACCGTGCTCCACTTGCGCACCGTCACCTCGACCTCGGTGTACTCGGGGAGCCGGTGACTCGGCAGTGCCTTGAGCACGGTCCGCTCGTGCGCGATCTCGTCGGCGCGACCCTTGTGGAAGCGCTCCTCGACGATGGCGCGTGCCCAGGCGAGGTAGACCTCGACCGTCGCGAAGTCACGACTGCCCCGCAGCTTCAACGCCTGCCCGAGGGCGATCTTGAGCAGATCGTTTGCTTTCTCGACGACGCCATTTTGATGCGCCTCACCGGGCTCGATCCGCGACGACTCGAAGCCGTAGTGGTCGACAACCTGGGCGAACCGCTTGGTCAGCGCTCGTCCGCTCGTCTCTGCGAGCTCGTGAGTCGCTGCCGAGAGATTGTCCTGCCGGATCTTCTTTGGCACGCCGCGGAGCGTCCACAGCGCACCCTGGAGCCCGGCGAGCAACGCCTCGTACGTCTCGCCCATCGCGACTGAGATGTAGCGCCAGCCGCTCCACGCCAGCACGAACTGGAACATCAGGTGGACGAAGTGCACGCCTGCGATCGTCACGCCCAACTCGCCGCAGTGGGTGAAGTCGAACGCGCCGAGGTGGCCGGGCACATGCTCTTGCGGGAAGAACACTTCCTGCCGCGGCCCGTGCTCGGCGCGCCACCGACGAATCTGCCGCTGCAGCGTGCGAACCTGTCCTGGCTCGAACTCGCCCGGG
>JAYTBL010000136.1:0-2064 GCA_043736975.1 Polyangiaceae bacterium | reverse complement strand
AGCGCCGAGGCGAAAGTGAAGCTCGAGCGCGTCGAGCAGCTCGCCGTCTTCTACGAGCCAGAGCCCGCTCGCAGAATGAAGGTCGGCCGCCTCGCGTTGAAGCGGCGACAGATCCTGTTCGAGTACGACCGAGCGTTTCTCGGCGAAAAGCTCGAGCTGTCGCCGCGGCGCCTGCCACTCCGCCCCGGCGTCGTCGTCGGCGAAGCCGGGGTGCTCGACGGCCTGATGGGGGTCTTCGATGACAGCCATCCCCGATGGCTGGGGGAAGCTGCTCATCGATCGCCGGGCAGCGGAGCTCGGACTGTCGGCGGGCGCGCTGACGCCGCTCGATCGTCTGGCGCTCGTTGGTTCGCGATCGATGGGGGCCCTGGTCTACGAACCGGAGACGGTGCTCGACGACCCCACGACCGTGAGGCTCTCGGAGCTGGCCAAGGAAGCCGAAGCGGTGCTGCGCGATGCGAGCGGACCCAATCTCGAAACGCTCATCGCCGCTGGCGGATCACCGAAGGGCGCTCGCTCCAAGGTGCTGATGCAACTCGCCGCCAACGGCGAGGTGCACTTCGGCGCCCGGAACATCGAGCCGGGCTTCACGGCCTGGCTCTTGAAGTTCCCGGCGCGCGAAGACCCTCCGCACAGCGCTGCGCTCGAGCATGCCTATTTCTTGATGGCAGAGGCCGCCGGACTCGACGTCCCGAAGACGCAGCTCCTCGGCAAGACCGCTCGGCGCCCCGGCTACTTCGCGATCGAGCGCTTCGATCGGCGCGGGACGACGCGGATCCACATTCACACACTCGGCGGCCTGCTTCACCTCCCGGCGGCGTACCCAGCCCTCGACTATATCGACTTGCTCAAGGTCACGCGTGACCTGACGCGAAGCGAAGCGGCGGTGGCGCAGATGTTCCGCCGCGCATGCTTCAACGTCTTCGCTCACAACCGCGACGACCACAGCCGCAATTTCGCCTTCCTGATGGACGAACACGGTGGGTGGCGAGCGAGTCCCGCTTACGAACTCACGTTCGCGTCGGGGCCAGGCGGCGAGCACACCCTGTTGGTCGGGGGAGAGGGCCGAAGCCCCGGCAGAGACCACCTCCTGGTGATCGCAGCGGCGGTCGGCTTGAAGCACGCCGCAAAGCTCATCGACGAAGCGCGCGCGGCCATCAGCAACTTCTCGCGCTTTGCGGACAAGGCTGGCGTACCCGCGGGGCTGCGCAAGCAGACGGCCGAGGCGCTCGCACTGCCGAAGCGACGCTGACGTCAGCGGGCGTGTGCACGTTCTTCGTCTCGGACTTCGCCTCGCGGACGAAGCGACCGAGGTCAGCCGCCGTGGGGGATCTTCATTCCTTGAACCAGTGCGGAACGCCTTTGGGGACGATGAAGACGTCGCCCTAAACGAGGTGATGGGCAGTTCCATCCACGATGGAGGTTCCGCAAATCTCCTCCGGCTCGATCGGCTTCGCGTCGACGACCGTCCCGCCCGTGAAGACCGTGGCGGTCCCGTCGAGCACGTAGATGACATCGGCGTCGCGCGTAGGAGTAGAAATGGACGGTCGGGAGTCACGCCTGGACGACGCGTTGCGCTCGTCCGCGAAACACGTCCCGTCGCTCCGCGCCGACCGATCCGGACGCCAAGCCGTGCGCCGCATGGCGCGCTACCTCGCACGACGCGGGCTCCTCGGCGGCGATGGCGTCGACTCTGGCGAGGGGGACGACGGCGAAACCGAACCGACGCTCGCCCAAGGACACGCCGCGCTCTGCGCGTCGGCCGCATCCGGACAGTCGCCGCCCGCCGGACCTGAGCTCCGGCGGCGGGGCACACACCTTGCGCCGCTCGTCGGCAAGCCCCTCGCATTCGACAAGCCGAACGATGACAGCGAGCCGCCGCGAGCGGAGCAGAGCCGATAGTTCCCGCTGTCTGCCCTCCGCGGTGAGCTGTTAGGTTGCTCGTCGATGCCGCTCGCACGCGCTAGGAGGTCCCTCGAGCGCCTCCGCGCCGTGGCGAGGGGTGAGCTTCGGCTGGAGGCGCCGCGGCTCACCATCGACGTCGCTCTCGCGCGCGAGCTCTTC
>JAYTBL010000135.1:0-12398 GCA_043736975.1 Polyangiaceae bacterium | reverse complement strand
ACGCCCGCTTTGCCCGGCCGGTACCTCGTCCACACCTTCGGCTGCCAGATGAACGCGCACGACTCCGATCGGATGGAGGAGGTGCTGCGCGCGACCGGCTGGACCCGCGCCGACGGGGTGGAGGACGCCGATCTGGTGGTCCTCAACACGTGCAGCGTGCGGGAAAAAGCCGAGCAGAAGCTGCGGAGCGAGGTCGGCAAGCTGGCGCCGTTCAAAGCGAAGAACCCGGGGCTGGTCCTCGCGGTGGCCGGGTGCGTGGCGCAGCAGGAGGGCGAGAAGCTCCTCCAGCGGGTCGCGCACCTCGACCTCATCATCGGGCCAGACAACATCCCCGACCTCCCCTCCTTGGTCCACGAGCAGATGTCCGGGGCGCCGCCCCGCGCCCATACCGTATTCGACCTCGAGGCGCCCCGCTTTCTGATGGCCGCCCCCGCCCCCGGCGAGGTCCCGGTCAGCGCCTGGGTCACCACCATGAAGGGCTGCGACGAGCGCTGCTCCTTCTGCATCGTTCCCTACACCCGCGGGCCCGAGCGCTACCGGGCGAGCGCCGAGATCGTCGCCGAGATCGCCCGCTGGGTCGCGGCCGGGTCGCGCGAGGTCACGCTGCTCGGCCAGACCGTCGACAGCTACCGGGATCCCGCGCTGCCCCCGCCCCTCTCCGACGATCCGGACGAGAGCCAGTTCCCGGCCCTGCTCCGGGCCATCGCCGCGCAGGTCCCGGAGCTCACCCGCCTGCGCTACACGAGCCCCCATCCCCGCCACGCCACCGCCGCGCTCGCACAGGCGCATGCCGAGCTCGACGTGCTGGCGCGTCACGTCCACATGCCCATGCAATCGGGGAGCGATCGCATCCTGAAGCGCATGATCCGCCGCTACACGCGCGCGGAGTACACGCAGCGCATCCGGCGCCTCCTCGGCGCGCGCCCCGGCCTCACGGTGTCGACGGACGTGATCGTGGGCTTCCCCGGCGAGACCGAGGAGGACTTCGCGGCCACGCTCGACGTGATCCGCGAGGTGGGGTTCATCGGCCTGTTCGGCTTCAAGTACTCGCCGCGCCCTTTCACCCCGGCCCTCAAGCTGCCCGACGACGTGCCGGAGGCGGTCAAGAGCGAGCGCCTGGCCCGCCTCTTCGAGGTCGCCGAGTCGCAAACGCGGGCCCATCTCGACCGCCTCGTCGGCACCCGCCAGCGCGTGCTGGTCGAGGGCGCAAGCAAGGCGCAGGGCAAGGTCACGGGCCGGACCGAGCGCAACGAGATCGTCCACCTCGACGTGCCGCCGGGTCGCGCGCTGATCGGCGCGTTGGTCGACGTGGAGATCACGCAAGCCTTCAAGCACTCGCTGCACGGCATGCTCGACGCAGCCGCGCTCGCGGCGCTCCCGGTGCTCGCCGCGGGTGCGATTCGGCCCCCCGAGCGACGGCGGCGCTCGCTCACGATGGTCTCGTGATGACGGTCTACGCGCTCAAGGGTGTCGCTCCGAAGCTCGGCCGCGCCACGTTCGTGGCCCCGAACGCGAGCGTCATCGGTGACGTGGTCCTCGGCGACGAGGCGAGCGTCTGGTTCGGCACCGTGCTCCGTGGCGACGTCTACCCCATCCGCGTCGGCGCGCGCACGAACATCCAGGACAACGCCGTGGTGCACGTGACGGGAGGCCAGGCGGCGACGTCCATCGGTGACGATGTGACCATCGGTCACATGGGCCTGATCCATGGCTGTACCGTGGGAAATCGCTGCTTGATCGGCATGGGGAGCACGCTGCTCGACGGGGCGGTCATCGAAGACGACTGTTTGATCGCAGCTGGCTCGCTCGTTCCGCCACGGATGCGCATCCCCACCGGGTCACTCGCGATGGGCCGGCCCGCGAAGGTCGTGCGGGTCCTCACGCCCGCGGACCGCGAGCACATCCGCGAGGCGGGCGGGCTGTATGTCGAGTACGCGCGCGACTTCGTCGCTGGGCTCGTCGCGCTGCCCTGAAGGCGCCTCGGGCGCGGCCGTTCAACTATCGGAGCGAATTCCAGCGAACTTAGCTCCCGCTAAGTTCTTGCGCACTAAGGTTAAACTCGTGACACAGGACGAGCAGCAGCGCGTCCAGCGCATCAAGGAGTACGTCCTCGCGAGATTGAGGGAGGAGCTTGCGTGTGCCCCTCGGGGTGCCCAGGCCCAGCTCGCGAAGAAGCTCGGTGTTTCTGGGGCCCATCTGAGCAACATGCTCTCGCAGCGGCCGACCCGGCAGCCTGGCGAAGACTTCCGCCGCAAGGTCGCGGCGCACTGGGGCATGAGTTACGGCCAGCTGGAGGCGATCGCGCTCGGCGAGGACGCGCCGGCGTCGACCTCCAAGCCCGTCTCCTGGCGCGCCGAGGACGCGCCGCCGAACCTCACCGCAGTGATCGCCGAGTACGCGTGGATGCGCGAGATGCCGAACCACCTCCGTTCGATGGTCCGCGAGCAGGCGCGCCAGCACCTCCGGTTCGGTGGCCCCGACTACGCGACCGACGAGTGGCAGCGCATCGTGACCGGCCTCGAGCGTGAGGCGCTCGCCCTGCTCGCGCGCCACGCGCGCACCGACTCCGTCATCGTGCCCTGCGACCCCGCCGAGGCCCTCGAAGGCAAGCGCGCCTCCAAGGTCCGCAGCAAATAGCTACGGTCCGTCGACGACGCGGAGCTCCACCCGCGCCACGCCCTCACGCACCAGATCGAGATCCTCGGCAGCCTTGCGCGAGAGATCGATGATGCGCTTGTCGTCGCCCCACGGTCCGCGATCGTTGATCCGCACCCGGACGACGCGCCCGGTGTCGACCCGGCGGACCTCGACCCAGGTGTTGAAGGGTAGCTTGCGATGAGCGGCGGTGTACTTCGAGGGGTCGAACCGCTCGCCGTTCGCGGTCTTCTTGCCGGCGAAGGCCGCGCCGTACCAGGTCGCGTTGCCGCTTTGATCTGCCCGGATGTCGGGCGCCTCCGAGCCGCGCCCCACCTTCGCAGCGGTGAGGTCGCCCTCGCCCTGCTTGGCGTCGGCGTGGATGGCGGTCGCGGGTGGGTGGAAGGCCTTGTTGGGGTCGTGGCACCCGCTCGAAAGAATGCCGAGGAGCAGCAGGATGGCGACGACGAGCTCCCTTCGCATCGCGGTCTCGTACCACGCGAGGACTGTTACGCCATGCGTAACACTCGGCCTCGAAAGCGAGACTGTTACGGAGGTCGTTACGGTGTTACGGCCCCCTCGACCGAAACCTTCCCTGCGTTACAGGGCCAAATTCACGGCGTTTCTGCGATGTGCGCTGTTTCAGGACCCCTGGCACGACACCTGCTCAAGGCCATCTCGCCGGACGCTGAGTCGCCGGTTACTGCGGGCGCTGAGCCGCCCGTCCTTTGGAGGCCCGAGTCACATGTCCAACGTCGCCGTCGCTGCTGCTCCCGAGTCCGGTTTCTTCCCCTGCGCGGCCTCGGCCGACCGCTTCGAGAGCGACGACGACCTCATCGCCGGCATGACCGCCAACGACCCCGCCGCGTGGCGCGAGTTCCAGGCGAAGTACGACCGCCTCATCATCCGCTGCATCACCAAGGTGACGCGCCGCTTTGCTTCGATGGTCTCGCAGGACGATGTCCGCGAGGTCTATGCGAACCTCTACGTCTCGCTCCTGGGCAACGACATGCACAAGCTCCGCACGTTCGACCCCGAGCGCGGCAACCGCTTCTCTTCCTGGATTGGCCTCCTCGCCATCAATGCGGCTTATGACTACCTCCGCACCCTCAAGCGCGAGCCGCAGAAGGAGTGCATCACCGAGGCGATGGAGCTCGTCGCGGACCTCCCCGATCCGTTCGAGCTCACCAGCGAGCACGAGCGCGCCACCATCGCGCAGGCGACTCTCGCCGACTTCTCCGAGAAGGACCGCACCTTCGCAGCGCTCTACTTCGGTGAGGGCATGGACCCCCAGGACATCGCGACGAAGATGAACATCTCCGTCAAGACGGTCTACTCGAAGAAGCACAAGATCCAGTCCCGCCTCGAGTCCGTCCTCTCGCTCCGCATGGCGCACGCCGCCTGATTTTTCCCTCCTCTCTGACTCGCTTCGCTTTCTTCGTTGAGGCGTCGGGCTGCCCCCCGACGCCTCGTCTCGTTTGTGCTCTCGCGGTCGCTCTTTGGCGCCCGACGCGGCGGGTCATTTTGTGGTACTCAAGTCGCGTGCGTCGCGCAGCATCCCTTCTCACGATCACGTGCCTGCTCGCCCTGTCGAGCGTCAGCGCCTGCGGCTCGCAGACCGGGGATCCCCGGGGCGAGGGGGGAGCTCCCCCGCCGGGCGGCAAGGACAAGCGGATCCGCGACGTCGCCGACCCCACGCTCCCCGATCACGCGAGCCTCATCAACACGATGCAAGCCGTGAGCGGCGCCGTCGTCATCGCGGTCGACACCTTCGACGAGACCAAGGACGGCAACGGCAAGGGCGACGTCTACGTGCAGGACCTCGACGCGACGAAGGCGACGCCCTACGCGGGCATCAACCTCTTCGCCACCACGTTCAGCCCGGGCAACCTCGCGGTCGCTCCAGGCGACGTCCTGTCGATGCGCGGCAAGTACCAGGAGACGGCCGTCATCCCGAGCAAACCGCCCATCGTTTTTCCGCCCCCCTCGCTTCTCGTCCAGCTCTCGCAGCCGATCGCCACGTTCGCGTACGAGACCGGCGTACCCAAGCCAATCGACATCGACCTCGCCGATCTCGCCGACTTCGAGAAGGGCCGGCGCTGGGTGGGCATGCTCGTCCGCGTCACCAACGTCAGGGCGCTCAACGATGCCTTCCAGGCGGCGAACGGACGCACGAGCGTCGACATAACGCCGGGGCCCAGCCCGTTCGTCTTCTGCGGGCCCAAGCCGGCCGCCACGCTCGTGAATGCGCTCTATCCGATCGAGGATCTCGGCCTGAAGGCAGGCCAGGTCGTGAAGTCGGTGACGGGCGTGCTCCTGTTCTTCTGCAACCTGCAGCTCGCTCCCCGCTCGGCGGCCGACATTCAGCTGCAGTAGGCGATGCGTTGAAGGGACTCGCGCTCGCGAAAGCCGCCTTCGCGGCGCCGCTCATCGGAGCGCTCGTCGTAGGGTGCGGGGCATCCAGCCCCGCGGTGCAGCCCGGCGCTTCGGCGCACACGCGCGCGCTCCTCCCCGACGTGCGGCAGGCCAAGGATCGGCCGCCGGTCGTGCTCGTCGCGCGCGAGGGTGATCCGTCGGGCGCGATCGCGATCGCCGTCACCACCAGCGGCATGCCCTCCGCGGAGGACGACCCCGAGGTGGCGGTCGCGCTCGCCGGCGTGGTCGAGGCGCGGCTGGCGGCGCGTGGGACGGCGGCCGAGGTGATGCCGTCGTGGTCGGGATTCCGCGCGGCGCTGCTGGTCGCGACGCGCGCCGAGGCCGAGGCCGCGACCAGTACGCTGCGCGAGGCGCTGGTCGCGCCCATCGACGACAAGGATCTCGCGGCCGCGAAGAAGAAGCTGGCGGCGCTCGGCGCGCGACCGCTACGCGACGCCGCGCTCGCGCGCTGGGCGCGTTGCGTCGGCTCCCCGCATGCGCTCCCGGCGCGCGCGGGCAAGAGCGGCGACGATCTGGACGCCGCGCGCCTCGAGAAATGGCGCGCCGGCGCGCATGGCCTGGGGCGCGTCGCGGTGGCGGTGGCCGCGCCGCCGGCGCTCGCCGAGGCGGTCGCGAGCGCCGTCGCGCGCCTGCCCGCGTGGAGCGTGGGCGCGGCGGCGCCCTCCGCGAGCGCCGACAGCAGCGGGATCGACGTCGACGTCTACGAGAGAGGGTCCGAGCTGCCGAACGCCGGCGCGGGGCCGGTCGTGCACGCGACCATCGACGTCGCGACCGGCAGCGACGCCGTCACCACCGCGGAGGCGCTCGGCGATGCGCACGGGCCGCTCGCGTCGCGGCTGAGGGCGCTGGAGGTGCCATTTCGTTTGCGGGAGGTGGTGGGCGCCGCCGAGCCGCGCGGAGGCTGCGTGGGGATCGTGCTCGAGGCGAGCGCGAGTACGACTTCGAGTGACATGGCGACGCGCGTAGCCGACGCCGTTGCGCTCGTGCACGTCGAGGCGCAGGTACACCTCGACGAGGGAGGCGCGGCGTTGGAGGGCCGCACGCTCGCGCGGCGCGCAGGGGATGCGCGCGAGGCGGCGGAGCGCGCCGCGTGGTGGGCGCTCGCCGACTCCTGGGCGCGCGCCGCGAGCCCCGCCCCCGCCATGCGCGGCTCGGTCGCGCTGGGCCTGCCGCTCCGGCGCGGCTCGTCGCCCGCCGGCGAAGGTATCCTCGAGCCCTCGCGCGACGCGCTCGCCGCCGCGATGAAGAGCGCCGCGCTCGCGTGGCAGAAGCCGATCGCCGAGGGCCGCGCGCGCGTCGAGCCGGGCCAGGGCGAGACCTGGGTGCTGCTCGCCTCGCCGTGCGGCACCGACGGCGAGACCGACGCCGATGCCGGCCTCACCGCGCTCTTCACCGCCGCGGCCGCGGACATGGCGCGGAGCACCCCCGAGGCGCGGGTCGAGCCGTGGATCGTCGCTGACGGCGCGGGCCTCCTGGTGCACGGCCCCGCGCTCGCCGGCGAGAGCCCGGCGGTCCACGCGCGGCGCCTGGCCGACGTCATCGCGCGCAGCTTCGCCTCCGACTCCATTCCGGTCGCCGCGCTGGGCCACGCGCGGTCCGAGCTGCTCCGGCACGATGCGCGCTCCGACGGCGCGGCGTTCGATCTCCTGGCCGGGGCGGTGGCGCCCGCGCACGCCTCCTGGTTCGTCCCCGCCGGTCGCGAGGACACCCTGGCGCGCGCCGCCGATGCCGCGATCCTCGCCCGCGCGCAGGCGCTCCGCGCCGGCCCGCTGCGCATCGCGGTGCTCGCCAACGTCGACGCCGCGCAGGGCGAGGCTGCGTTCCGCGCCGCCGATCGCTGGATCGATCGCCGCGCGGCGGAAGCACGAACGTGCCGACCCAGCACCGCCGCCCTCCCGGCTCGCCCCGGCACCTACGCGACCGAGCCGAAGCGCGGCGCGGCCCCCGAGGCCTACCTCGCGTTTCCGCTCGCGCGCGCCGACGAGGCCGAGCGCAGCGCCGCGACCGTCATCGCCGCCGCGCTCGACGGCGAGGGCGGCCTCCTCGACAAGGCGCTCGCTGGCCCCGCGCTCGCGCGGTCCTGGTCGTCGCGCGTCGTCGGCTACCCCCGCGCGCCGGCGCTGGTCGTGCGCCTCGTGAGCACGCAGGCCGCGCTCGACAACGCCGTCATGCAGACGCGCGCGCTCGTCGATCGCATCCGGCAGGGCGGTTTGTCGGCCGTCGATCACGAGCGAGGTAGCGCGGCCGCCGCGCGGTCGGCGGTCGCGACCGCGCTCGACCCGCGCCTGCGCCTGGTCGCGACGTGGCGCGGCGAGGCCATCCCCACCGCTGCGCAGCCGCTGCCCCGGGGCCGCGCGAGCGCCGACGACGTGCGCGCGTTCGCGGCCCGGCGGCTCGGCGAGGAGTCGCTGATCGTCGTCGTGTCGCGCCCCGGTCCGGTCAAGCAGCCGCCGCCTCCGGTGAAGGCCCCGTGAGCGCGCCCGTCGTCCCGTGGTGGTCGCTCACCGATCTCGAGAGCCCGTGGTTCCACGTGGGCGGAGACGACGTGCGCCTCCTCCGCGACGGCATCGAGGCGTTCCCCGCCATGCTCGCCGCGATCGCCGGCGCCGAGCGCGAGATCCTGCTCGAGATGTACTGGGTGGGGGCCGACGCGGTGGGCATCCGCTTCCGCGACGCCCTCGCCGACAAGGCCCGCAAGGGTGTCCGCGTGCGTGTGATCTGGGACGCGGTCGGCAGCCTCGGCATCACGCCCGCGTTCTGGAACTCACTGGTCGAGGCCGGCGGCGAAGTCCGCGAGTACCATCCGGTCTCGCCGCTCCGCCCCTCGTTCCAGCTCGCGCTCATGGATCAGCGAGATCACCGCAAGATCCTGGTCGTCGATCGCACGGTCGGCTTCACCGGTGGCCTCAACCTCGCGCGGGCGTGGCTCCCCATCGCCGACGGCGGAGAGGCCTGGCGCGACGACATGATCCAGGTGAAGGGCCACGTCGTCGAGGAGCTGCGCACGCTCTTCTACAAGACGTGGCGCCGCGTCTGGTTCCGGAACCTGCCCCACGAGCTCCTTCCCCTGAGCGTGCCGCGCGATCTCGTCCCGCTGAGCAAGCGCCCCACGGGGCGCGTCTACGTGCTCGCGAGCCTGCGCCGCAGCAAGCGCAACCTGATGCGCGAGTACCTGAAGCGCATCCAGGCCGCGCGCCGCTCCATCGACATCGCGAACTCGTACTTCATCCCCGACCGCGCGGTGCGCAACGCGCTCTTCGCGGCGGTGCTGCGCGGCGTGCGCGTGCGCGTCCTCATCCCGGCCAAGAGCGACGTCGCGGTCGTGCAGTTCGCGCTCGAGGCGATGTACGAGACGCTCCTGCGCCGCGGCGTGGAGATCTTCTGCTACCCCGGACCGATGATGCACGCGAAGACCGTGGTCATCGACGATCTGTTCGTGATGATCGGCAGCTACAACCTCGACGAGCGCTCGCGCGCCAAGAACCTCGAGGTCAACGTGGCGGTCGAGGATCCGCCCTTCGCCACCTACGTGCGCAAGTGGTTCGACCGCGACATCCAGAGCGCGGTGCGCGTGGATCTCTACGCGTGGCGCGCCCGCCCGCTCGCCCGGCGCGGGCTCGAGTACGTGGCCTACGCGCTGCGGAAGCTGTGGTGAGGAGAAGCAAGTGACCCGGCTGATCGACAGAGTGGCGGGACGGGGGCGGCAGGCCGCGCGCGCGAGCGGCTTCCTCGGGCTCACGGCGTTGATGCTCCCGGCCTTCCTGGCGCGGATGGCTAGCACGTCGGACGGCGATCGCGCGGCGGTGCGCGACGCCTGGGTCGGTCGCTGGGCCCGCTCGCTGCTGGGCCTGTTCGCCGTCGAGGTGATCGTCGACGGCGCCGTTCCGGCGCCCACGCAGGGCCGCGGCCGCGGCCGCCTCGTGATCACGAACCATCGCTCGGCGATCGACATCGGCGTCGTGCTCGCGACGTTCGGCGGCACGATGGTGAGCCGCGCCGATCTCGCGGGCTGGCCGGTCCTCGGCGCGGCGGCGCGCGCGGTGGGTACGGTCTTCGTCGACCGCACCAGCGCCAAGAGCGGCGCCGCCACCATCCGCGCCATCCAGAAGCACCTCGAGGACGGCCAGACCATCAACCTGTTCCCCGAAGGCACCACCTTCGAGGGCGATGAGGTCCGGCCCTTCCACGGCGGCGCGTTCGTCTCCGCGGTCCGCGCCGAGGCGGAGATCCTTCCCATCGGCATCGCCTACCCGAAGAGCTCGGGCGCCGCGTTCTTCAACGAGACGTTCCTGGAGCACCTCGCGCGGATGTCGAAGAGCGGCGCGACCCGCATGGTGGTAGCGGTCGGCACGCCCTTCATCGCGCGCCGCGAAGAGCGCGCCGCCGACGTCACGAAGCGCGCGCACGCCGAGGTCCAGGCGCTCGTCGAGCGCGCCCGGGTCCGCTGCGGCTCCTGAGACCTATCCGCCGCCCACGAAGTGGACGATCTCGATGCTGTCACCCGCGACGATGCTACGCGCCGCGTGCTCGGCGCGCGGCACGATTTCCCGGTTGATCTCCACCGCCACGGGCCCCTCCGCGAGCCCGAGGTGCGCGACGAGCGCGGTGACGGTGAGGTCGTCGGGCACGTCCTGCGAGGCGCCGTTGACGACGACCTGCACGGCTACGCCTTTCCTTCGCGCACCAGGCCGGCGAGGAGCTTGGTGAAGACTCCCGCGCGCCCCGCGTCGCCCTTCTCGAGGTAGCGCTTCTCGAGCGCCTTGAACTGCGGCCGGACCTCCTCCTGCTTGACGCCGTTGGCGCCAAGCGAGGCCCAGTAGAAGCGCTCCGCGACGGTGTCGACCAGCGCGCGGTCGTCGTCCTTCTGCGCCACGTAGTCGAGGAGCGCGAGGTAGTGCTTCGCGGTGAGGCCCGAGTAGCGGACCGCCGCGGTCTGCAGGTCCTCGCCGCGACCCTTGGGCAGCTTGATGAGCGGAAAGACCACCGGCGCGAGGTCGCCGACCTCGGCCTGGTGCGCATCCATCTGCTCGAACGCGATCTTCGCGAGCCACACCGAGCGCGGGTTCGTCATGTCGGGCGCGGTGAGGACCTTGCGCCAGCGCGTGTGGGCGCGCTTCGCGTCGAGCGTGAACAGCGAGCGGAAGCCGGCGCGCAGGAGCGCGAGATCGGTGCAGGAGGGGTCGTCGAGGAGCGCGGAGAGCTGCTCGAGCGCGCCGGCCTTGGTGCCGAGCAGCGCGTCGCCCAGGAGCGACTTGACGATCTCCTCGCGGACCAGCTCGCTCGCGGACTTGGCGACCAGCGACGCGAGCTCGGCATCGGCGAGCTCGGACTGGTCGATGCGCAGGGCGTTGGCGACGATGCCCACGCCCACGATGCGCGACTGCCAGGGCTTGCGGACCTCACGCTCCTTGGGGGTCTTCGACTCGCGGGTCATGATCGCGTCCGCCTCGTCGAGATCGGGCACGTAGGCGAGGAGCGCGTCGAGCACCGCCCTCGCGCTCGCGGGCTCGACCTTGAGCGCGGCAGCGAGGGCCTGCGAGCGCTTCATGGTCGTCTCCGAGCCGGCGCGGGTGAGATCGACGGTCCACGCGTTCGAGAAGGAGCGGCTGACCTCGGCAGGCGCGGCCGGGTCGAGCGCGGGCGGCTCGGGCGCCTTGGCCCCTCCGCCCTTCTTCGACCCCTTGCTCACCGCTTGCTTCGCGTTCGACATGGGGCGCAACCTAGCCCACGCCTCGCCCCGCGTCTCGCACAAGCGGGGGCCCGGTACTAGGATTCGCCCGCGATGTCGACCCCGATGGCCCCCACCGAGAAACTCTACTGGTCGGACGTGCACGCGCTGGGCTTCGAGACCCACGGCGCGACCCTTGGAACGCTCGCCGGTAAGGCGTCGATCGTTCTGCCTCGGACGCTGTTCTATCCCGAAGGAGGCGGCCAGCTCGGCGACCTCGGCACCCTGCAGATCGGCCGCGCGGGCGTTCGGGTGACCGTCGCCGACACGCAGGTCGAGGACGGCGTCATCCACCACGTGCTGGGCGCGCCGCTGCCCCCGGAGGCGGCCGCGCGCCTCGCCGACGAGGTGGTGCACGGCGTGGTCGACGAGGCCCGGCGCCGGGATCACATGGTCCAGCACACCGCGCAGCACGCGCTCTCGCGGGCGCTCGCTGATGCGGCGCGCGCCGACACCGTCGCGGCGCGCCTCGGGCTCTCGTCTTGCACCATCGATATCGGCAAGCCCGGCATCGCCGACGCCGATCTCCATCGGGCCGAGGATCTCGTGAACGCAGTCGTGATGAGCGACGTCCCCGTCACCACCTCCTTCCCTTCCCCCGAGGAGCTCGCCCAGCTCGCGCTGCGCAAGCAGCCCAACGCCGAGAAGTCGGCGGCCGGCGTGCGCGTCGTGAGCATCGAGGGCTTCGATCTCAGCCCCTGCGGCGGCACGCACTGCACGCGCACGGGGCAGATCGGTCAGGTCCGCATCGTCGCCACCGAGAAGTACAAGGGGATGATGCGCCTGACGTTCCACGCCGGGCGCCGCGCGTTGCAGGATGCACGCGCTGGCCACGATCTCCTCACCTCGCTCGGCCGCGATCTCACCTGCGGGCTTCCGGACCTGCCGGCGGCCGTCGCCAAGCTGCGCGCCGAGATCAAGGCGCTGCGCGCGCGGGGCGAGGCGTCACGCAACGAGCTCGCGGAGCTGCTCGCGGAGCGCGTGCTCGCCGCGCTGCCGGCGACGCCGGGGCCGCACGTCGTGCCGCTCGCGCGCGCGCTCGACGATCTCCCCGGGCTGCGCGCCCTCGCGAACGGGCTCACCAAGGATCCGCGCGTGGTCGCGCTGGTGGCGGGGAGCGACGAAGGCAGCGGCGAGGTGGTGCTCGTCGTGCAACGCGGCGCGGAGGGCAAGCTCGATTGCGGCGCCTTCGTGATGGCGCAGGCGCGCGAGCGCGGTGGCCGCGGCGGCGGACGGCCGGAGCGCGCGGAGGGACGGTTCCCGCGGGGGACACCGCTGGACGTCATCGCGGACGCAGCGCGGGCCGCGAGCTGGTCGAAGTGAGCCGCGCGACGCTCGCTCAGCGCGCGGGCGGCGCGATCTCCACCACGAACTTCTGCTTCTCGGTGTCGAAGCTCGTGACCCTCCGCTCGGCGCCACTTCCCTCGTAGTGGTTCGAGTAGGAGACATGGGTGAACGTGCCGCGCCAGGTCGCGCCCACCTTGGTGAGGCGCGCAGTGAGCGGGAGGCCGAGGCACTCGCGGCTGGCCTCGGGCGGCAGCTCGGTGCAGACGCAGCTGCCCGGCTCGCTGCAGTTCTCGTCGCAGGAGAAGCACCCGAA
>JAYTBL010000134.1:0-5370 GCA_043736975.1 Polyangiaceae bacterium | reverse complement strand
GGGGAATCGGCTGTAACGACGCGTTGCGGCAAAGGTTTTCGACCTTTCTCCCCCGCCAAATGGGCTAAGAAAGGCGGCGATGAAACCGTCCGATCCCCCCTCAGATTCTCCCCGGCCGGCCACCTTGAGCGGGGTGCCGTTGCCCCCCGGTTCCTCGCGCACGGTCGTCAAGGAGTACGACTTCTTCAAGGTCGTCCAGGACTACCTCGACCGCGCGGCACGCGCGATCAACCTCCAGGAGTTCGTCCGCACGATCCTGAGCCAGCCGAAGAACGAGCTCATCATCAACTTTCCCGTGAAGATGGACAACGGCGAGGTCCGTCTCTTCAAGGGCTATCGCGTTCAGCACAACAACCTGCTCGGACCCTTCAAGGGCGGCATGCGCTTCCACCCGTCCGTCACCCTCGACGACGTGAAGGCGCTCGGCGCGATGATGACCTGGAAGTGCGCGCTCATGCGCGTCCCCTTCGGCGGCGGCAAGGGCGGCATCAAGTTCGATCCGCACTCGGTCTCCAAGTCCGAGCTCCAGCGCATCACGCGCCGCTTCACGCACGCGCTCGGCGAGAATATCGGCCCCGAGTACGACATCCCCGCGCCCGACGTCGGCACCAACAGCCAGACCATGGCCTGGATGATGGACACGTATTCGAACATGGTCGGCGCTGCGAACAAGCAGACCGTCAAGGGCGTCGTCACCGGCAAGCCCGTCGCGAGCGGCGGCACGCTCGGTCGCGCGAAGGCCACCGGTCAGGGCGCCGTGTTCTGCACGGTGGAGTGGGCGAAGGAGAAGGCGTTCGATCTCGAGGGCTCGACGATGTCGGTCCAGGGCTTCGGAAACGTCGGCTCGCACCTCGCGGTCATCCTCTCGCGGCTCGGCGTCTCGACCACTGCGGTCGGCGACCACTCGGGCTACATGGCGAACCCGGAAGGCTTCAACGCGCACAAGCTGCAGGACTGGGTCGAGGGCCACGGCTCGATCGCCGGCTACCCCGGCGGCAAGGCGATCACGCGCGAGGAGTTCTTCAAGCAGAAGGCCGACATCTTCGCGCCTTGCGCGCTCGAGAATCAGATCGGCGAGAGCGAGGCTCGCTGGCTCGACTGCAAGCTGATCGTCGAGGGTGCCAACGGCCCCTGCAACCCGGCCGGCGAGAAGATCCTCCTCGATCGCGGCATCGACATCCTGCCCGACGTCCTCGCGAACTCGGGGGGCGTCACCGTCAGCTACTACGAGTGGGTGCAGAACAAGCGCTCCGAGAGCTGGACCGAGGAGGAGGTCGACGCGAAGCTCGAGAAGGCGATGACCCGTGCGTACCGCGAGGTCGCCGACTTCGCGCGCCAGCACAAGGTGGATCGCCGCATCGGCGCGTATGCCATCGCGCTCTCGCGCATCGAAGCGGTCTACAAGGAGCGCGAGATCTTCCCCTGATCTCGTCGCGCTACCGCTCGGGCGTGTGACACAATCACCCCGAGCGATGCCCTACGTACGCACGCGGCTCGGCCGCTTCTTCTACGACGAGCGCGGTGAGCAGCGGCAGCCCGGCGATCCGCCGATGGTGCTGCTCCATGGCCTCCTGTTCGACGGCGGGATGTGGCGCGGTCAGCTCGAGGCGCTGTCCGCGGTCGGGCGCGTGATCATCTTCGACGGACCGGGGCACGGAAAGAGCGAGCCGCCGCCGCGCTTCATGCTCGAGGAGCACGCCGACGCGCTCCTCGACGCGTTCGGTGATCTCGGGATCGCGCGCGCCGTCGTGGTCGGGCTCTCGTGGGGCGGAATGGTCGCCATGCGCTTCGCGCTCCAGCATCCGGTCAAGGTGGCGGGCCTCGCCCTGCTCGACACGAGCGCCGAGCGCCAGACGCTCGCGGAGCGCATCCGCTACCGCGCGTTCCTCGCGCTGCATCGCCGCGTGGGCCTGCCGTACGGCCTGTTCGTCAAGGAGGTCGCGCCGCTCATGTTCGCGCCGCGCACGCTGCTCGAGCGCCCCGAGCTCGTCCTTGCCACGTACCGCCGCACGATGGGCTTCGATCGTGAAGGCGTGGCGCGCGCGGGCCTCGCGGTGGTGGTCCATCGCAAGAGCGTCCTCGAGAAGCTCGGCGCGATCCGGGTGCCCACGCTGGTGATGTGCGGCCGCGAGGATCTCGCCACCCCCCTCGACAAGCACGAGAACATCGCGCGGGCGATCCCGGGCGCGCGGCTCGTGGTGCTCGACGGCCTCGGCCACATGACGCCGCTCGAGGACTCCGCCGCAGTCAACGGGCACCTCGTGCCCTTCGCGCGCGGCGTGATCGACGCGTGAGCCGCTAGCGCGCGCGGCGGCGTGAGGCGAGGACGGAGAGGGCGACGGCGCCTGCGATGAGCAGCCCCGTGCCGCCGCTCGAAGAGCTGCCGGACGTCGAGCAGCCACCGGTGCTCTTCGGCTTGCCCGTGAGCTCGTCGTCGCTGGCCGGTGTGAGCTCCTCGGGCTTCGTCGGCGTGGTCCTCTTCGTGGAGGGCGGCGGCGCGTTCGTCGCGGGAGGCGCGTTGCCGCCGTTGAGGATGTCGCTGTCGTCGGAGCCGTCCTCGGGGGCGCCCTTGGTGCCGCTGCCGCCGCCGTCGGAGCCGGATCCGGCGCCCGCGTCGGGCGTGGGATCAGGGGTCGGGTCGGGCGTGGGACCGGGGGTCGGGTCGGGCGTGGGATCGGGCGCGCTCGTATCCGCCGAGGAGCCCGCGTCGGTGCTCGGCTCTTCCGTCGGCGTCGCGGGGGCGGCCCACGTGCTGTAGTCGAGGAACTCCGCGAAGCGATCCCAGACCTGCGCGTGCAGGCTCACGCCGCCGACGCCGGCCTTGCCGCCGCCCGCCTCGCCGACGTACGGCGTGTACGTGTAGAGTGCAGCCGTCACGGCGTTCGCGGGGACGATCATCAGACCGTCGACGGTCTCCTTCGACTTGCTGCGTGCCCAGCCGCTCACGGTGCCCTGGGTCGTCAGCGCCTTGTCCATCGACCGCCGGAGCGTCCCCGCGGCGCAGTCGGCCTGGTTCGCGAAGCCCATGTACTTCTCGCTGCACGCCGCGCTGCTCGGGCAGCCGCATCCGAACGCGATCTTCACCGCTGCCGCCGGCGCGGTGGTCTTGCTGATGAGGCCCTGCTCCATCTGGACGCGCACCAGCATCTCGATCGGGTTGATGCCCTGGGCGTTCGCGGTCTCGACCATGATCTGCGCGGCCGACTTCCCGTTCTCCTTGTAGGAGGCGAGGCCCGACTTCGTGCCCCACGGCGTCTTCTCGAGGAACTTCTGGACGTCAGCGGTCGTCATCGCGGTGGGGTCGCGCATCGACGTGTCGTCGAGGACGTTGTTGCGGTCGAACGCGCGCTGACTGACGGCGGAGGAGCTGCCCTTCTCGGCCTCCGGAGCAGGCGCCGAGCAGGCGGCGACGATACCGAGGGCCAGCATGCCGCCGGCGAGACCGAGGAGCCGGAAGGAGTTACGACCGGGCATGCCCAGTCTCTCGTGCTACATGTGTGCCAGTGTGAATTGCGCAAGAACGCGCGTAAACGCGGGGTTTCCGCCCCCTGGACGGCTGCTTCGGTGGGCCGTCGATCCATGACCGCGCCGTCATTGGGGCGCTGGATCATCCGGGTGGCCTCCCTCTGGACCGGCGTTCTGCGCGCCCCCGGGCGACTCCCACGCGGTTCGCGCGGTCGAGTGCCCCGATTGCGCAAGGCCTCGCGCAAATGCGCAAAGCTCCGCGTCGGCAGGGCAGGTGCACATGCTCTCCGCAGAGGTTGCCATGGCGTATGCTCTACTGAAGGGGAAGATGTCGTCGTCCGATGAGGGAACCGATCGCGATGGGCGAACAGAGCTCACCGCAGATGTTCGCGGAGGCAAGGAGCGCGACCACGAGCCTCGGCTCTCCGCGTTCTGGGAAGGTGGCTCGCTCACGCGTCCGCTTCCTGCCAGCGGGACGCTGACCATCGGTCGCTCGAGCTCGTGTGACGTGCGGATCGACCACGCGTCGGTCTCGCGCAAGCACGCCATCCTTCATCTCGGTCCGGTCCCGCGCGTCGAGGACGCCGGCAGCCAGAACGGGACGCGCGTCGCGGGTCGCGCCGCGATCTCGGGTGCGCCGATCACCATCGCCCCCGGCGAGGTCATCGAGCTCGGCCAGGTGGTCCTCGTCATCCAGGGCGGCGACGCCTCCTCGCAGAACATCCGCACCTCCGGCATGCGTCCGGCCGCGCCGACGTCGCGCGCGCCCGGCTCGATGCGCTCGCCGGCCCCCGCGCCCTCGCAGACCATCCCGCCTCCCGGCGCCCGTCCCAACGAGAGCGCCATGCAGCGCGTCGAGCGCCTCGTGCGTCTCGTCGCCGCCGGCAACATCCACGTCCTGGTGCTCGGCGAGACCGGCACTGGCAAGGAGGTGGTTGCAGACCGCATCCATCGCGCCTCGCGCCGCGCAGGCGGCCCGTTCATCCGCGTCGACGGCGCCTCGCTCTCCGAGCCGCTGCTCGAGCGCGAGCTCTTCGGCGAGGGCGACAAGCCCGGCCTCTTCGAGACCGCCGACGGCGGCACGTTCTTCCTCGACGAGGTGGCCGAGCTGCCCCTCGGCATCCAGGGCAAGCTCCTCCGCGTGCTCGAGCGTCGCGAGACCCAGCGCGTCGGCAGCGTCGAGACTCGCGCGGTCGACGTCCGCTTCATCGCCTCCACGAACCGCGATCTCCGCACCCTCGTCGCGGAGGGCTCGTTCCGCGAGGACCTCTACTTCCGGCTCAACGGCATCACCATCGAGATCCCGCCGCTCCGCGAGCGCCAGACGGAGATCGAAGGCATCGCGCGCGAGCTCCTCGGCAAGGCCTGCATCGAGGTCGGTCGCGCCCCGCTCGATCTCGGACGCGAGGCCATCGCTCGCCTCGAGAGCTACGAGTGGCCGGGCAACATCCGCGAGCTCAAGAACGCGATCGACCGCGCGGTCCTCCTCTCCTCGGGCGACTCCATCGACCCGCAGGCGGTGCCCGCCGGCGAGCACGTCGGCGACGCCGCAGCGGGCGCGCGGCTCCGGCAGGACCTCGCGACGTTCGAGCGCCAACGCATCGTCGAGGCCCTCGACAAGTGTGCCGGCAACCAGACGAAGGCGGCCCAGCTGCTCGGTATCTCGCGCCGCACGCTCGTCTCGCGCCTCGGCGAGTACAACCTGCCGCGTCCGCGCGGCGGCGGCGCTCGCTGAGCCGACGGGCCAGCTCAGGGTACGAGCAGTACGCGGACGAGCGCTACCAGGTGCCGCGGAGGCCGGCGCCGTAGGCGGGAACGTTCCCTTCACGGGTCTGCGAGGCGCCCACCACGCCACCGAACGGCTCGAAATGCGGGCTGAGCGCGGTCTTCTTGGGATCGGTGGCC
>JAYTBL010000133.1:0-12402 GCA_043736975.1 Polyangiaceae bacterium | reverse complement strand
CTTCTCGAAGCCGGCGATCGCCGCCTCGACGCCGGCGGCGAGGCGCGACTGGCCCGGCGCGCTCTTGCGCAGCACCGAGCGCATCCGCCGCGCCAGGCGCACCTCGGCATCGTAGTGCTCCACGAGGTAGACGCCGATCTCGCCGGACTCGCCGGACTCGATCGACTCCAGGCGGACGTGCTTCGACGCCGCGAGCGCGTCGATCGCCACCTCCACCGGCAGCGTGTCGATCTCCAGCATCGCCGCGGCGCGCTCTGCCAGCTCCCCGCGCGACGCGAACACGTGCCCGCGGCTCGAGAGATCGTGAAGCGTCTGGTACACGCCGGCCTGCGCTCGCGCGGCGTCGTCCCTCTTGATCCCGGTCGACTGCGCGATCCGGTCCGCCGTTTTGAAGCCGATGCCCCACACGTCGAGCGAGAGGCGATAGGGCGAGCGCTGGACGACGTCGATCGCCTTGGGACCGAGGCGTTTGTAGATGCGCATCGCCAGGGCGGGGGAGGCGCCGTGGCCCTGCAAGAAGATCATGATCGCCCCGATGGAGCGCTGCTTCTCCCAGGCCTTGGTCACGGACTCGACGCGGCCCCTCCCGAGGCCCGGGACCTCGGCGAGGCGCTCCGGCGAGCGATCGAGCACCTCCAGCGTCGCCAGGCCGAAGACCTCGACGATGCGCTTGGCGAAGGCCGGGCCGATGCCGGGCACCATCCCCGAGCCCAGGTAGCGCTCGATCCCATCCATCGTCGAGGGCGCGACGGTGAGCAGCGTCTCCACCTTGAGCTGATCGCCGTGACGACCGTCGCGTTCGTAGCGGCCGGTCGCGCGCACCCGTGTGCCCGGCGCCGTCACCGGCAGCACGCCGACCCACGTCTCGGGCGCGAGGCGCCCCTCGACGTTGACGCGGAGCACGCGGAAGCCCGTCTCGTCGTTCTCGAAGGTCACGCGCACGACCTCGCCATCGACGGTCACGCTCGTCCCCGGCACCGCCGCGGGCTGCGGCTTGGGGCCGAAGAGCGGCTTCTGCATCATGTCCCCGCGCAGCTCGTGATCGGGCGGCCTGGGGCCCGATCGAGCCGGAGGAGCGCCGGGGTTCGTCATCGCCGGGCGAGCATATACCCGCTCCTCGCGGGCCGCGGTACGCTCGCGCATGCCCGAGATCGAGAGCTTGCCGGAGATCCGCGACGTCCTCGCGCGCGCCCGGATCATCGCCGTGCTCGGCCGCAACAAGACGCGCAGCTCGCTCACCGCGCTCGGGATCATCATCGGCGTCGCCGCCGTGATCGCCGTCATGGCCATCGGCGAGGGCGCGAAGAAGCAGATTGAAGGGCAGTTCGCGGCGATGGGCACCAACCTGCTCATCCTCCAGCCAGGCTCGAGCACGTCCTCCGGCGTCCGCGGCGGCTCGGGCTCTTCGGCCTCGCTCACGTGGGACGATCTCCAGGCGATGGTCGGCGGCGGCCTCCTCGGCATCGGCGTCCACGCGGCGACGCGCACCGCGGATCAGTTCGGCTGGCCCGTGCTGATCCGTCCCGACATCGTCGCCATCGCCGTGGCCTTCAGCGGCGCGGTCGGGATCGTCTTCGGCCTCTACCCGGCACGGAAGGCCTCGCGGCTCGATCCCATCCAGGCGCTCCGCTTCGAGTGATGGAGCCTACCGCTGTGGATCCACCGCGCTGCGGCTCTGGTATACGCTGCCCCCGCTATGTCGACACCTGCCCCTCTCGGCGCTGAAGCGCCCGTGCCCTCGCCGCTCTCGAAGACGGGCGAGCACGGCCACGCCAACGCCCCTGCCCTGAAGCTCGCCGTCGGAGCGCTCGGCGTCGTCTACGGCGACATCGGCACGAGCCCGCTCTACGCGCTGAAGGAGTGCTTCAGCCTCGAGAACCCGCACCACATCGCCGCCTCGCCCGCGAACGTGCTCGGGATCCTGTCGCTCGTCTTCTGGGCGCTCACCATCGTGATCGCGGTGAAGTACCTGACCTTCATCATGCGCGCCGACAACAACGGCGCGGGCGGCATCCTCGCGCTCCTCGCGCTCGTGCCGGTCAACAAGGATCGCAAGAGCCCGAGCCCGCTGGTGATGATCGCGCTGTTCGGTACGGCGCTCCTCTACGGCGACGGCGTGATCACGCCCGCGATCTCGGTCCTCAGCGCCATCGAGGGCGTGGAGGTGGCGACCTCCGCCGCCAAGCCCGTGGTGCTGCCGCTGACCATCGGCGTGCTGGTCGCGCTGTTCCTGGTGCAGAAGTGGGGAACGGGCGGCATCGGCAAGGTCTTCGGACCCACGACCTTGATCTGGTTCTTCGTCATCTCCGTGCTCGGAGCCCGGGAGCTGGCGCAGAACCCCGAGGTGCTGCGCGCCATCAACCCCGCCTACGCCGTGGCCTTCTTCGCCGCGAACCACGGCCACGGCTTCCTCGTGCTCGGCTCGGTGTTCCTGGTGGTGACCGGCGGCGAGGCGCTCTACGCCGACATGGGTCATTTTGGGCGCTCGCCGATCCGCCTCGGCTGGTACTTCATCGTCTTCCCTTCCCTGCTCCTCAACTACTTCGGGCAAGGGGCGCTGCTCATCCGCAACCCCGCCGCGGCCGCGAATCCGTTCTACGGCCTGGTGCCGAGCTACGCGCTCTACCCCGTGGTCGTCATCGCTACCGCCGCCACCGTCGTCGCCTCGCAGGCGCTCATCTCGGGCGCCTTCTCGCTGACGCAGCAAGCGGTGCAGCTCGGGTTCTTCCCGCGCGTCACCATCGTGCACACCTCGAAGTCCACCGAGGGACAGATCTACATCCCCGAGATCAACACCGCGCTCCTCGTGGCGTGTGTCTCGTGCGTGCTGCTGTTCAAGTCGTCGACCGCGCTCGCCGCGGCCTACGGCATCGCCGTGACCGGCACGATGGCCATCACCACCGTCATCTACTACGTAGTGCTGACGCGCTCGTGGGGCTGGTCGAAGTGGAAGGCCGGGACGCTCGCGGGCATCTTCCTCACCTTCGACCTCGCGTTCTTCTCCGCGAACGCCGCGAAGTTCCTGGACGGAGGCTGGTTCCCGGTCACCGTCGCCGCCGGCATCTTCACGGTCATGACCACGTGGAAGCGCGGCCGCCGCGAGCTCGCAGAGAAGTTCCGCGCGACGATGCTGCCGCTCGACGCGTTCCTCGCCGACATCGAGCTCACCAAGCCCCATCGCGTGCGCGGCACCGCGGTGTTCATGGCCTCGAGCGCGGTGGGAACACCGCCCGCCCTCCTCCATCACTTCAAGCACAACCAGTCGCTCCACGAGCAGCTCATCTTGCTGACCGTGGAGAGCGCGCCCGTCCCGGAGGTGCCGGCAGCGGAGCGCATGAAGGTGGTGGTGATGCGCGAGGGCGTGACCCACGTGACCGTGCGCTACGGCTTCATGGAGCAGCCGAACATCCCGCGCGACCTGCACGGCAACGCCGATCTGCACCTCGAGGTGGCCCGCACCAGCTACTACCTGGGGCGCGAGACGCTGCTGACCTCCGGCTCCTCGAACATGGCGCGCTGGCGAAAATGGCTGTTCGCCTTCACCGCGCGCAACGCGCGCCCGGCCACCGCGTACTTCGCGCTGCCCGCGAACCGGGTCGTCGAGCTCGGGATGCAGATCGATCTGTGACCGATCACGGCGTGCGGCGTGGCCGGTCCCGGTCGGGCGCCGGGCGCGGCGGCAGCGCCGAGTCTCGGTAGGGATGAGGCACGCTTCGAAGCTCGCGGCCGCCAGATCAAGACTGGGTCAAGACGCTGCACGCCGCACGGATTCACTTGCTGATGCGTTCGATCTTGAAGCCGGAGGCCTCGGCGGCGACGTAGACATCGGCCGCGTCCGTGGCCAGCCACGCGGAGCCAATGCCAGCCGCGGGATCGACCCGAGACGAGCTGCCGCTTGCCTCCGGCACATCTGGCATCGTCGCACGCGCAGATCGCGTCGATGTGACTGCTCGACGGGCTCCCCTTCAGCGTCGCGAAGGCGAGCTTCGATCATCGACGCGAGGGACAGGACCCCGAGGTTGCCGGAGCGGACGACACTATCCGTGGCGCCGAACGCCACCGCGGAGACGATCGCGTCGCCGGAGGACCAGAGCATGTCGACCGTGTGGCACTGCTCGTCGAGCGCGCACGTCCGGTTGGTGCCACCCGGGTCGACGACGCCGTTGCAGTCGTTGTCCTTGCCGTCGCACGACTCGTTGCTCGGCTGGCACCCGCACACGCTCGCGCCGCCCGGAACCGGCGTGCACGCCCATCCAGGCACGCACCCGGCGTCGGTCACGCATATTTGCGTGCAGACTCCACGCGTTTCCCCGCCGAGCGGCGCGCCGGTGAGCGGAACGCAGGTGCCGCTCTCGCACTCGGCCGACGCGCCTTGCCGATATCCGTATGACCGCCCCCACCGAGGAGATCGTAGCCCCCGCCCGAAGCGTGACGGAGGTGCAGCGAGGGGTAGACCGAGAGCGGGCCGACCGTGGAGCGGGCAGGAGCTGGCCGGTGACGCAAGCGCGAGACTGCGTTCGCCGGCAGATCGCCGCTCCGCTCGCGGAGCGCGGCATCGTGATGGACGAAGCCGCGCTCGCACGCCTGCTCGCCTAGAGCTCGCATGCACCAAGCGTGAGGCATGGCAATCCTGGACGCGAGTCCGCGCCGGGGCGCTCAGGCGAACTTGACGTGACGCTCGGGCTGAGACCGATCTCGACGGAGAGGCCCTTCGGCTGGAGCCCGACGATCGTGATCTTCCGCTGCAGTTGCCAGGCTCGGTGGAGCGAGCGCACCAGGTGAAGCGTGAGCTTCTTCGAGGCGTGCTCGGTCATGAGCCGTTCGACGTTTTCCGCGGAGACCTCGTCGGAAGCGAGGAACGTCGCACTGACCTTGGGCGGGAGCCCGATGCCGAGGTCGACGCTGCTGAGCGCGTAGCCCGCCTCGAGGGTCTCGCTGATCTTCGCCACGCCGCGCGCTCATGCTCGTCATTCTCTTCGGCGCCGCGCTCCTGTACGACGACGGGGTCATCACCCCGGCGATCTCGGTCATCAGCGCCGTGGAGGGCCTCAAGGCGCTCTCGCCGCTGCCCGACAAGTCGCTGATCGCGATGGTCCCGGTGAACATCCGTCCCAAGGACGATCCGGGCGGCAGCGGGAACGCGATCGGCGCCATCCTCGCGACGCTCGGCACCGACATCCACGAGCCGAAGCAGCGCCTCGAGACCATCGTAGCGACCACGCGGCGCGCGAAGGAACAGCTGCAAGGGATGTCGAAGAACGCCATCCTCCAGTACAGCGCGATCGCGATGACGCCGATGATGCTCTCGTTCATCCCGGGCGCAGCGGGGCGCGTCCGGCCCGCGTTCAACGTCGTGGTCTCCAACGTGCCTGGCCCGGAGACGCCGCTCTACTTTCGCGGCTGGAAGCTCGACGAGATGTACCCGCTCTCGATCCCGTTCCACGGCTACGGCCTGAACATCACCGTGCAGAGCTACGCGGGCTCGCTCGGCTTCGGCTTCATCGGCTGCCGCGACACGCTCCCTCACCTCCAGCGCCTCGCAATCTACAGCCGCGACGTCCTGGAGGAGCTCGAGTGGGCGTTCCCCAGCGCATCGTAGGAAGGCGAATCATCCCGTCCGCGCCGAAGACGAGCCCTTCGGGCCCGCGGGCGCCGTGACTCAGAACGCGAAGGTCACGTCCAGTGTCGACAGCGCTGTCCAGAACGCCCTGCGGTCCGCGGACCACGCAGCGTACGACGGGTGAAGCGGGAAGACGCCAACCCAGAGCGTGGAGATCGGCGCGAAGCGGAGCCCGGCCATCCCCGCGAAGTAGACATCGAGCGCCGAGCCGGTACCGATCTCGGCGCCGAGCGCGAGCGCGAGCCATCGTGCACGAGGGAACATGCCATTGAGACCGACGCCGAGGGTCGGTACGAAGCGCGGCGAGTCGGCGACCGTGCCGCCCTCGATCCCGCGCGCGCCTGTCGTGAGATCGAGGAAGTCGAAGAGCCGAACGCCTCCCCGGGCGCTCGAGGTCGCGCCGTTCCTCGGCGTGAACGCGCTCAGCCCGAGATCCGCGGATACGAGGCCGCGGATCGTCGTACGTCGGTCGTCGGTCTCCGAGAATACGAGCGGCGACCGGGGGGTCGGACGGGCCCGTTCGACGGCCTCGGAGAGCACCGCGTCGGCGACGATGCGGGTCGCGCGCTCCGCCGCGGGCGCGAGCAATGAGGTCGGCCTCGTCCTCGTTCGAGCCGGCGCGGATGACGACGACGACGCGCGTGGCGACGCGCCACTCTCGCTCTTGCTCGACGAGTTGCCCTTCGCCGAGTCCTTGCTGCTCGTCACGGCGATGATGACGACGACGACGACCACGGCAACTGCGGCCACGCCGGTGATGAGCGCCGTCTCGGCGGCGCGGTCCTGGTTCTCGACGACGACGGCCGCGATGTCGTCGTACGCGATGAGGGGCGCAGCGTTGCGACACTCCTCAGCCGTATCTCGCCGGAGGAGCAGTCCGCCTTGGGCGCGACAGAGGAGCGCCGCGCGGAAGGACTCCGTCTCGCTGCCGTCTTGCGCGCGAAAGCGCAGGCTGCTGTTCGCCGCGATGGGGATCGCACTGCCGTCTTCGTCTTTGAGCACGATCACGCCGCCGTCGGGCGTGAGCTGGGCCTCTGGGGACTTCAAGGGAGCGACGCCGCGCGACGTACAGCCTGCGGCGGCGACGGCCACGAGCGCCCGTGCGAGGCCAACGCAGACCTTGCGAAGGACGCCGCTTGTCTGTCCGTTCGGTCGCGCCGCGACGGTGGGCGTGGAACAAGCCTTGAAGAACATCTCCGCTGTCGCGGCGGACAGGAGCGCAAACGTGAGCCACGACTTGACCACACGAAGAGAATAGAACCGAATCGGCGCTCCCGAGCGGAGAGCGCGAAGAATCGTGAGCGACAAGCCGCCTCTGCGATGGCGCTCAGTAGAAGCCTTCGCGGCGTGCGTAGCGGCCCGCGCGCTCCTCGTCGTACTGCTCGGCGTCGAAGGTCTCGCCCTTCATCTCCTTGTGGATCTGCCCGCTCGTCGGCATCGACTTGCCATCGACGTGCCGGCTCGGGTCCCAGAGGTGCGAGCGCAGGAACGCCTTCGAGCACTGCGTGTACGCCGACTCGATGTCGACCAGGATGCCGAGCTTGGGCAGCTTGCCCTCGACCTCGCAGGGCGCGAGCAGCGCGGCGTCGGTGGTGAGCGTGGCGCGGCCGTTCACGCGGAAGGTGTCGGTCACGCCCGGCACCACGAAGAGCAGGCCGAGGTGCGGGTTCCGGAGGACGTTCCGCAGCGAATCGGCGAGGCGGTTGCCTGGTCGGTCCGGGACGAGCAGCGTCCGGTCGTCGAGGATGCGCACGAAGCCCGGCGGATCGCCGCGCGGGCTCACATCGCAGGTCCCGTGCTCGTCGGAGGTGGCGAGGCACACGAAGGGGGAGAGCTCGATGAACCTGCGCGTCAGCACGTTGAGCCGATCCGCCACCTTCTCGCGCGTCAGCTGGAGCGGCTCGCCGATCAGCTCACGCAGCGCGATCTCGTCGTCGATCGTCGCCTCGGTGAAGCGGTGGCCGGCCATCAGCGCGCCTTGGTCTTGGCGAGCCCGCGCTTGCGGAGGAGCGCGCCGGGATCGGGATCCTTGCCGCGGAACGCGCGGTAGCCGTCCGCCGGGTCCACGGTGTCGCCGACCGAGAACACGTTCTTGCGCAGGCGCTCGGCGACCGCGGCGTCGTACGGGCCCTTGCCCTCGGTGAACGCGTTGAACGCGTCCGCGGTGAGCGAGTCCGCCCAGAGGTAGCTGTAGTAGCCGGCGGAGTAGCTGTCGCCCGCGAAGACGTGGCTGAACTGCGGGGTGCGGTGGCGCATCACGATCTCGGCGGGCATGCCCAGGCCCTTCAGCGTGTCGCGCTCGAACGCGTCAGGATCGATGTCCTGCGCGCCCGCGAGGTGGAGCTTCATGTCCACGATCGCCGCGCTCAGGTACTCGACGGTGTTGAAGCCCTGGTTGAAGTTCTTCGCCTTCTCGATCTTCGCCACCAGCGCGGCGGGGATGGGCGCGTTCGTCTGGTAGTGGAGCGCGAACTTGTTGAGCACCTCGGGGGTGGCCAGCCAGTGCTCGAGCAGCTGCGAGGGGAACTCGACGTAGTCACGCGCGACGCGCGTGCCCGCGAGCGAGGGATAGGTGACGTTCGAGCTGAGGCCGTGCAGGGCGTGGCCGAACTCGTGGAAGAGCGTGGTCGCGTCGGTCCAGCTGATCAGGATGGGCGCGCCGTCCTTGCCCTTCACGAAGTTCGCGTTGTTGCTGACGATGGTGGTGACCTCGCCGCGGAAGCGCTCCTGCCGGCGGTACGCCTCCATCCAGGCGCCGGAGCGCTTGCCGGGACGCGCGTAGGGGTCGAAGTACCAGAGCCCCACGTGCTTGCCGGTGGCCTTGTTCTTCACCGCCCAGACGCGCACGTCGGGCTGGTAGACCTCGACGTCGGTGACCGGCGTGAACGCGAAGCCGAACAGCTCGCCGGCCACCCAGAACATGCCCTCGCGCAGCCTCTCGAGCTGGAGATAAGGCTTCACCTGGTCCTCCTCGAGGTCGTACTTCGCCTTGCGGACCTTCTCGGCGTAGAAGCGGTAGTCCCAGGGGGCGATCTTGCGCTTGAGGCCGGTCTTGGTGGCGATGGCCTGCATGTCGGCGACCTCCTCCTGCACGCGCGCGACCGCGGGCTTCCAGACCTCCTCCATCAGCGCCATCGCCTTCTCGGGGGCCTTGGCCATCGCGTCCTCCACGCGCCAGTGCGCGTGCGTCGCATAGCCGAGCAGCTTCGCGCGCTCCGCGCGGAGCTTCAGGACCTCGGAGATGAGCTTGTTGTTGTCGTGGCTGTCGGCGTTGTCGCCGCGGTTCACGAAGCTGGTCCACACCTTCTCGCGGAGGTCGTCGCGCGTGGAGTAGGTGAGGAACGGCTCGACCGACGAGCGCGTGTTGGTGATCGCCCACTGGCCCTTCTTGCCGCGCGACTCGGCGGCCGCGGCGGCGCCAGCCTTGACCGAGTCGGGGAGGCCCGCCGTGTCGGCCTCCTTCTCGAGGTAGAGGACGTAGCCCTCCTCGTCGGCGAGCACGTTCTGGCGGAACTGCGTGTAGAGCGTGGCGAGGCGCTGGTTCAGCTCGCCCATGCGCTTCTTCGACGGGCCGTCGAGCTTGGCGCCCGCGCGCACCAGGCGCGTGTAGCGACGCCACAGGAGGCGCTGCTGCTCGGGCGGGAGCTTCGCCTTCTCCGGCGCGTCGTAGAGCGCGGAGACGCGCGCGAAGATCTTCTCGTTCTGCGTGATCTCGTCGGCGAACGCCGCGAGGTTGGGCGCCATCTCGCGCTCCACCGCCTGGAAGGCGGTCGCGTTCATGGTCGAGGACCACACGTCGTAGAGCGTCTCCACCTCGTCGTAGGTGCGCCCGGCGTCCTCGAGCGCGGCGATGGTGTTCTCGAAGGTGGGCGGGCGGGGGTCGGCGGCGATGGTGGCGAGCTCGCGACGCTGGCGATCCATCGCGATCGCGAACGCGGGCGCGAAGTCCTCGACCTTCACCTTGGCGAACGGCGGCACGCCGCCGTGGGGACCGGACCACTTCGTGGTGAGCGGGTTGTCAGTGGGCATCGGAGCTCCGGAGCCGACGATGGGCGGTGGCGGCGGCGGCTCGAGATGCTTCACCGGCGGAGCCGGCTCGGGCGGCGACCCGCAGGCGAGCGGCGCCAGGGGCGTGAGGAGAGCGATCAGGGAGACGCAGCCGAGAAACGCGGTTCGCATCGGTGGGCAAACTAGGAGGGCGCACCATAAAAAGCCAGGCGCGCATGCGGCGCGGAGCGCCGGTCACTCGCCGGAGGCGCTCGGCCACGAAAAGGGCGTGCAGTGGGCTGCCCACGACGATCATTCCGACGAGCCGCCGGGATGTTTCGCAGCGGCGATGGCGAGGTTCGGGCACATGCGGCGCATGCGAATGCTGGTGGGGCTGTGCGTGGCGTACGTGGCGTGTGGCAGCTCCTCGACGCCTGAGGCGAGCACCGGAGCAGAAGACGCCGGCGGACCGGCGGGCGCAGGCCACTTCACCTACGGCGTCGGTGACAAGGTCTTCCGCATCGAGGCGCGCGTCGGGGCAAGCCCCCAGGACGTGAGTAGCGCGTTGGCGCGCTTCGGCACCGGCACCAGAGACCGCTGGCTGGTGCCCTCGGTCAATGGGGCGCACCTCGTGTTGTCGACCGATCGACTGACCTGCTCGAAGGGCGAGTGTCTCGTCATCGCGCCGTCCGACCTTTCGACGCTCAGCCTTGTCACCCCAGGCATCTACTCCTCACAAGACGGCCCGCACGACGTCGACCTCTGGGTGACGCGCCGGGCTGGCGCGACGTGGGCCGCGGCTGCGCTGCTCACGAGCGGCTCGACCTACGCGTACAACAACATGCCGGCACTCACCTTCGACGGGCAGCGGGTGCTCTTCGACTGCGGCGCGCAGTCGTACCCTGAGTCCGGGGCAACGACGCCTGCGAGGTGCGGCTCGACGGCACCGGCTTCCGGGTGGTGGCGAGACCGACGACGTTGTCCAACTCGCGGCAGGACATTTCCCCACGACTCGGTCGACGGCGTGCGGTTCCAGGGTACCTGGCCCATCGGCGCCGACGCGCCCGAGACGGTGTGGCTGCTCCCTCCCAGCGGCCCGCCAACCTCCATTGGTCGCGGCTTCACCAACGCCGTCTCGCCGTGTGGGCTGCGTGACGGACGGTGGGGCGTGCTCTGGCTCTCGCGGCCCGGCAATCCCGCAGGCGTCCACGAGCTGACGCTGGTGGGGCGCGACGGGACAGTGGTGGGCGCGCTGACGCCGAACGTCGACGTCGCCGACATCGGCATCGGCTGCTCCGATTGATTCTCTGGGCCGTGGCAACTCTGAACGGTCCCACGAGCGTACGCGCCACTGCGTGACGAGGTTGCGTCGCCGGTCTCGAAGCTCGCCCCAGGAATTACGATGGACCGCGAGCGGTACATCGCGTGCATCCGCGCCCTTGCGGAGGGACTGATGACGAGAGCCTGCATGCTCGTGCTGGGATCGTGGGTGGCGGTTGCAGCATGCAGCAGCTCGGGCAGCGACCCTGCGCAGCCCGGGGGCAGCGCGCCGCAGGGCCCGTCGGCGCGCGGCGATGCGTCTCTGCCAGGCACCACCGCTGCCGGCGAGGACGGCGGCTTCCCCATGCCCACCGCCGACGCCGCCGCCGACGCCGCAGGCGGTGACGCGTCGCCGGCCGCGGTCCCCTACCAGCACTTCGACATCAACCATGTCCTGTCGACCGGCCAGAGCAACGCCGTCGCCATCCAGGGTACGCCCGTGCTCTCGACGACGCAGCCCTACGGCAACCTGATGTTCGACAGCGGCGTGATGCCCGCGAGCAGCTGCGATGGCGACGGATGCACCGTGTACCAGACGCCGACCAGCCTGGTACCGCTGGTCGAGGGAGATCGCTTCTTCGGGCCGGTCGAGACGATGTCCTCGGGCCTCGCCAACCAGGCGAGCAAGATGGCCCGCGAGAGGGTGCTGATCGGCAAGCCTGCGCACGATATCCTGGTGTCGCTGCATGGGCGTAGCGGCAACAACTACTGGTGCCTGCGCAAGGGCGGCTGCCCGTGGTGGCCTTCGAAGAGCTACGTGAAGCCCTTCGACGAGGCGCTGATGCAGGTCGCAGACGCGCTCTCGCTGGCGCAGGCGGCGGGAAAATCCTACGTGGTGCGGGCGGCGACCGCGGTGCACGGCGAGAATGACCACTACGCCTACGAGAGCGGTAATTCGGTATTCCCGCTGCCCGCCACCGGCGGCGGCGGAGGCCCGAGCGTCGCCGACTACGGGCACGGGCTCGAGGAGTGGCAGCGCGACTACGAACAGAGCGTGAAGGCGATCACGGGGCAGACCATCCCGGTGCCGCTCTTCATCCAGCAGTACTCGCACTGGAACAACGTGCCCACCACCAAGATTGCCTATCAGCAACTGGCGGCCCACGTGCGCTCGAACGGGAAGGTCGTGGTGGTCGGGCCGACCTACGCTCTGCCGTACTCCAGCGATTGTCTCCACTTCACCGGCGCTGCCGAACGCCACCTCGGCGAGTACTTCGCCAAGGCCTACGCGCGCGTCGTGCTCGAGGGCCGCCGCTGGGAGCCGCTGCGACCGCTCACCATCACCCGTGCCGGCAACGTGGTCACGGCGAAGTTCCTGGTCCCCGAGCCGCCGCTGGTGCTGGATACGCAGAAGGTGAGCGACCCGGGCAACTACGGGTTCGAGCTGGTGGACGGCAGCGCGAGCCCGCCGGCCATCACGAACGTGGCGATCACCGCGCCCGACACGGTGCAGATCACGCTCGCTGCGGCGCCGA
>JAYTBL010000132.1:0-12415 GCA_043736975.1 Polyangiaceae bacterium | reverse complement strand
GGTCGAAGCGAACGTACACGCGGCGGCCCGGGGCCGATACGCGACGGACGCCGTCGATCGCCGACTCCTTCTCGTGGTCGTAACGCAGGACGAGCGTGAGGGTCTTGGGACCCTCGCCCTCGCTCTCGCGAACGTCGTCGATGAAGCCTTCCGACTTCAAGACGTTGGCGAGTGCGTACTTCACGGTCGAGTGAGGCATCTCCACGCGGTCGTGGCGAGCCAACGCACCGTTGCGGATGCGCGAAAGCATGTCGGAGATGGGGTCGGTCATCATGGGATCACCAGCTCGCCTTGATCACGCCGGGGATTTCGCCGCGGAGGGAATAGAGCCGCAAGCAGATGCGGCAGAGCTCGAACTTGCGGTAATACGCGCGACCGCGTCCACACACCTTGCAGCGGTTGACGTGACGCACGGGAAACTTGGGGGCTCGATTGAGCTTCGCAAACTGACAGGCGCGGGCCATCTTTTGTCTTTCCTAACCTTATCGGGGGGGCTCCGGGGGGCTTGCCCCCGAACCTGACTAAGTCGCCCGGAAGGGCATGCCCATGTGTTGAAGGAGCGCGCGCCCCTCTTCGTCTGTGTTCGCCGTCGTCACGATGGAGACGTTGAGTCCCTTGATGACGTCGATGCGGTCGTAGTCGATCTCGGGGAAGATGATCTGCTCCTTGAGACCGAGCGTGTAGTTGCCCTGGCCGTCGAAGGCCCGGCGAGATACGCCGCGGAAGTCGCGCATACGCGGGAGGGCGATCGAGATGAAGCGATCGAGGAACTCCCACATCTTGCCCTTGCGGAGCGTGACCATCGCGCCGATGGGAAGGCCGGCGCGGAGCTTGAAGCTTGCGATGGCCTTCTTGGAGCGCGTGACGACCGGCTTCTGACCGGTGACGGCGCGGAGCTCCTCGACAGCGGTGTCGATGATCTTCGGGTTCGTCACGGCGGCGCCGAGGCCCATGTTGACGACGACCTTCTGGATCCGCGGCACCTGGTTCGGGTTGGTGTACCCGAACTGCTTGGTGAGCGCCGGAACGGCGATCTCCTTGTACTTGGCGATGAAGCGGGGCGCGACGGCCTCGACCGTCGTGACGACCTTCGCCTTCTCGCGCTCCTGGCCACCGCCGTCGCGGCCCTTGCGGCCCGCACCCTCGGGGCGGGGCTTCTTTTCTTTCTTCTCCGTCTTCTCGGCGGAGGTCTTCTCGGTCTTCTCGTCAGCCATGGCTCAACCTGCTGCCTTACGGGGCGACGGGATTTCCTCGCCGCTCTTGACGGCGAGGCGAATCTTCACGCCCTTGTCGTCGGTCCTGCTCTTGATGCGGGTGCCCTTGCCGGTCGACGGATCGACGAGCATCACCTTGCACGCGTGCATCGCGGCCTCGCGCTCGAGGATGCCGCCCTGCTGCATGCGAGCGTTCGGCTTCATGTGGCGCTTGATGAGGTTGATGCCCTCGACGATGACCTTGTCGTCTTCCTTGAGGAGCCGCATGATCTTGCCGGTCTTGCCCTTGTCCTTGCCGGAGATGACGACGACGGTGTCGCCCTTCTGCAAACGCTGGACGGCCATCAGAGAACCTCCGGCGCGAGCGAGATGATCTTCATGAACTTCTTGGCGCGGAGCTCGCGAGCGACCGGTCCAAAGATGCGCGTGCCGAGCGGCTCGAGCTGCGCGTTGATGAGGACAGCGCTGTTCTCGTCGAAGCGGATCGAGCTGCCGTCGTTGCGGGCGGTGTCGTCCTTGACGCGAACGACGACCGCCTTCGCGGTCTCGCCCTTCTTCACCTTCGCACCGGGGAGTGCCTCTTTGACCGCGACGACGATGACGTCACCGAGGCGGGCGTAGCGACGGCGCGAGCCGCCGAGCACCTTGATGCACGTGACCTTCTTGGCGCCGGAGTTGTCAGCGACTTCCAGCATGGTGGACATCTGGATCATCGGCTTACTCCTCCACGAACTTCTTCACGAGGCGCACCACGATGAAGCGCTTGTCGCGCGAGATCGGGCGGTGCTCCTGGATTTCCACGTGATCGCCAACCTTGAACTGGTTGGTCTCGTCGTGGGCCTTGTAGCGGGTCTTGCTGCGAACGTACTTGCCGTAGAGAGGGTCGCGGCGCGCGTTGACGCACTCGACGACCACGGTCTTGTTCATCTTGTCCTTGACGACCTTGCCGACCATCTTGCGGCGGAAGCCGTGAGCGGCCTCCTTCGCAGCGGCGGCAGCGCTTGTGACGCTGAGGGGTGCCTTCGGAACAGCCGGCGCGCTGCTCTTGACAGCAGGCGCGGCCTTGGCCGCGGGGGCCTTCTTTTCGGTAGCCATGACTACTTCGCCTCGCTGCGGGATTCGGGAGTGGAGGCCTTGGCGGCCGCCGTCTTCTTCGCCTTGGGAGCCGCTGCCGCCTTGGCTTCCGCCTTCGCAGGCGCCGCCGCGGAAGCTGCGTTCAGCTCCGCCTGGCGGAGGAGCGTCTTGACGCGCGCGAGGTCGCGCTTCGTCTTGTTGATCGTGCTCGTGTCATCGAGCCGGTTCGTGAAGTTCTTGAAGCGCGCCGTGAAGACGTCCTTCGCGAGGCTCTTGTCGAGCTCCTTCAGGTCTTCGGGCGAGCGCTCACGCAGATCCTTTGCCTTCATGATCAGGCCTTCTTTCCTTCGGCCGGCGCACGCGGAGGCGACGGGAGCTTCATGCCGGGACCGGCAGCCTTGCGGGCCGCGGCCTTCTCGGCGTTCGGGATGACGTTCTGCACGATGATGCCGCGCACGAGGAACTTGTAGCCGACGGGGATCTTGTGGCCCGCGAGGCGGAACGCTTCACGCGCCGTCTTCTCGTCGATGCCGGAGATCTCGTACATGACGCGGCCCGGGAGGATATCGGCCGCCCACTCCTCGACCGAGCCCTTGCCTCCACCCATTCGAACTTCGAGGGGCTTCTTGGTGACGGGGCGGTGCGGGAAGATCCGGATCCAGAGCTTTCCGGCGCGCTTGACGTGACGCGTGATCGCCATACGAGCCGCCTCGATCTGGCGCGCCGTGAGGCGGCCGGGCTCGGTGGCCTGCATGCCGAAATCGCCGAAGTCGACATCGGAGCCACGGTACGCGGTACCGCGGTTGTTGCCCTTCTGCATCTTGCGGAATTTCGTCCGCTTCGGAACCAGCTGACTCATCTAACTCAGGCTCCTGCCATCTGGGGGCGACGCGTGCGGCGGGGGAGGACCTCGCCCTTGAAGACCCAGCACTTGACGCCGATGATGCCGTACTTGGTGCGGGCCTCGTGCTGACCGAACTCGATGTCCGCGCGGAGGGTGTGGAGGGGAACGCGCCCCTCGCGGTAGGTCTCGACGCGGCTCATCTCGCTGCCGCCGAGGCGGCCCGAGCAGCGGATGCGGATGCCCTTGGCGCCGAACTTCATGGCGGTCGAGAGGGCCTTCTTCATCGCGCGGCGGAACGCGACGCGGCGCTCGAGCTGCATGGCGACGTTCTCGGCGACGAGCTGCGCAGAGGTCTCCGCCTTGCGGATCTCCTGCACGTCGATGAAGACCTCGTTGTCGGTGAACGACTGGACGCCGGCGAACTTGGTCTCGCCCTTCACGGCGGTCTTCAGGTTGCCGATCTTGAGGATCTCGATCCCCTTACCGCCCTTGCCGATGACCATGCCGGGGCGCGCGGTGAAGACGATGACCTTCGCCTTGTTCGCGGCGCGCTCGACCTCGACGGACGCGATGTTCGCGTTCATGAGGTACTCCTTCACGGCGCGCTTGATGCGCATGTCCTCGTGAAGCCACTTCGCGTAGTTCTTGTCCTCGAACCACTTCGAGTTCCACGTCTTGATGACGCCGAGGCGGAAGCCGTACGGATGAACTTTCTGACCCATGTTCGTTCTTGTCCCGCTACTCGCGCGTGCCGAGGTGGATGGTGATGTGGCTCATGCCCTTTTGGATCCGGGTCGCGCGACCCATGGCTCGGGGGCGCCAGCGACGCATGTGCTTGTTCGGGGCCTTGTCGACGAAGGCGGTCTCGACGAACAGCGAGTCCAGGTCGGTGCCCGGGCTGGTGGTCCGCGCGTTCGCGACCGCGCTCTCGATCAGCTTCGAGATGACGGGGGCGCCCGCCTTCATCGTGAACTGGAGGAGCTGCAGCGCCTCGCCGGCCTGACGGCCGCGGACGAGATTCACAATCATTCGGGCTTTGCGCGGACTGATGCGCGCGAAGCGGGCGATCGCCTTCGAGACCATGGACTTGGCGGACTTTCCGCCGGACAGCTACGTGATTGACGCAGCGCCGGCTGTTTCAGAACCCCGTCGTACCGCCTGCGAGCGCGTCATGCGACTCGCAGAGGGCCGTTACGGCGGTCCAGAGACCGGAACGCGCGAAAAACGACAAACACCGAACACCAAACAGCGGGAACGTGTGCGTCCTTCGTGCTCCAAGCTCCCTTTTGGGGGGCAAGGAGCGCGTACCTTACGCAGATTCACGCACTTCGCAAGCGGTATGGAGCGAAAAGCCCCAGATCCGTCAGGCGTTCGCCAGAAACTCGCCCAGAAGCGCGTTGAAAACGTCGGGGCGCTCGAGGTTGCAGAGGTGCCCGGCGCCGATGATCACCTCGCGGCGCGCGCGCGGGAGCGTACGGGCGTAGGCCTCGGCCATGGTCGTGAAGCTGGGGATGTCCATCTCGCCGGAGATGACGAGGGCCGGCACGTCGAGCGAGCGGAGGCGGGGGAGCGGGTCGGGATCGCTCCAGCGGGAGCCGATCCGCCCCGTCCAGTGGGCGCCGCCGTAGTCGAGGACGATCTGGCGCAGCTCCTCGAAGAGCTCCTCGTTCTGGCGGATCCCCTCGAAGAGCGGGTCGTCGAGCCAGATCTCGGCGGCGGTGGCGCGGTCGCCCTCGCTCGCGAGCGCGACGCAGCGCGACCAGGCCTCGATGCCGGTCCGGCGCCCCAGGAGGAGGGGGCCGGTCAGGGTGAGGGAGCGCACGCGACCTGGATGCTGGAGCGCGAAGTCCGCAGCCACCGCCGCCCCGAACGAGTTCGCGACGAGATGCGCGCGGTCGATACGTGCGACATCCAGCGCCCGCAGCACATCGGCCGCGGGATCGACCTCACCGAGCTCGCGCGCCTGCGGGCCGAAGCCTGGCAGATCGAGCGTGAGTATCCGGTATTCGTTGGAGAACGCGTCGACCTGGCGCTTCCACATACGGGAATCGAGCGCGAATCCATGCAGCATGACGAGCGCGGGCTGAGAAGCACGAATCGACCCCGACGCGCGCTCACGGTCGTGATCGATTGGCGCGCCGCTCGACTTCGTCACCGCCGTCATCGCGCGCGTTATAGATGCAGTCGCGTCGCGCTGAAAGTCATGGACGCGAGGGGGCGCGCTTTTGTGTGGATCGCCTTGGTTCCGCGGGCGGATCCGCGGCGGCGCCGTCGTCGACGAGATAGCGCAAGACGAGGTCGACGAGCTCGCTCTGGAGCACCTGCTCGTCGAGCCCCGGTGGGCGCTCCAGCAGGCACGCGAGCATGACCGCGCGCACCGCCTGGAAGATCACGAACGCCGCCGCCTCGACGTTCCCCCGGCGCACGCTCGCGCCCGTCGCCACCAAGAAATGCCGGATGATCGCGACGACGCGCAGGTCGAACGCCTCGACGCGCGCCGGCTCGACCACGCGCAGGCCCTCGATCACCAGCACGCGATGCAGGGCGGGCGCCGACGCGTAGAGCGCGCCCAGGCCCTGGACCACTGCGGTCACCGTCTCGCGGGGCCTCTGCGCGAGGTTCGCGCTCGAGAGCACCTCGCCCATCAGCGCGAGCGCGCGCTCGAACTCGCGATCCTGGAGCGCATCGAGGATCGCGTCGCGGTGCGCGAAGTACTGGTACAGCGTGCCGACGCTCACGCCGGCGACCGCGGCGACGCGCGTGGTGGTCGCGGCCTCGATGCCCTCGCGCTCCAGGACCCGAATCGTCGCCTCGAGAATCGCATGCACCGTGGCCTGCGCACGGGCCTGGCGAGGCGCTTTTCTCGATGGGGCGGCGATCTTCTTCGACATGGAGAGAAATCCGAAAGGAACGCGAATCGACGGACGGCTCATCGCGAACGATGATCACAGCGCCGGATCAGTACACCGAACCCGCGATTCCAACACCGAGAACCATCCCATGCGCCCTCGCATCGCCGCCGACTGGCGGGCCATCTTCTGGGTCTTCGGGCTCATGCCCGGCGCCGCCGCCCTCCAGTACGTCTTCCCTGCCCTCGCGGGCTGGATGCTGCCGATCTCGATGTACCTCGGGTACTCGGCGGGCGTCCTCGCGCACAACCACAACCACACCCGCGTGTTCGAGGGCCGGCGCATGAACGCGGTCTACGCGTCGATGCTGTCGTTCTTTTACGGCTACCCGACGTTCGGTTGGATCCCGACGCACAACGAGAACCACCACCGCTACGTGAACAAGGCGGGCGACGCCACCGCCACCTGGCGCCACACGCGCCGGAACACGGCCTGGACGGCGTTCGCGTACTTCTTCTACTCGGCGGCCTGGCAGGCGCCGCTCATCGGCGGCTACCTCGCGCGGGTTCGCCGCCGCAGCACGAGCGCCTGGCTCTGGCTGCTCGGACAGTACGTGATCGTCTTCGGCGGGCACCTCGCGGCGCTCGCGCTCGCGGTGCGCCTGCACGGCGTGCGGACCGGCGCGCTCGTGTACTTCTCGGCGCTCGGGATCCCGGCGGCGGGCGCGCTCTGGGGGCTGATGTTCACGAACTACGTGCAGCACGTCGACTGCGACGAGACGTCGACCTGGAACCACTCGCGCAACTTCGTCTCCGGCTGGATGAACTTCCTGGTCTTCGACAACGGCTTTCACACCGTGCATCACCAGCGCGCGAGCCTGCACTGGAGCCACGCGCGCGCTGCCCATGCCGAGGTGGCGCACGAGATCGACCCGCGCCTCGAAGAGAACGACATCGCGAGCTACTGCTGGAAGGCGTACGTGCTCCGCCGCCCCGGCCCCCGCTGGTCATCTGGTCCTCGTCGCGCCGCCCCGCCACAAGGAACCAGTCTCGGCGCGCGACTAGCGTGAATCTGGTGAAGATCCTTCACCATCGACCCCGGCCGCCTTGCTTCCGGGCGCCGTCCCCGCAGGGCCGGGCAGCGTGCGACTGGCGCCCCGTCCACGGCCGCCGGACGCCTGCGAGCCGCCGTTCGAGATGGTGAAGGATCTTCACCATCTCGAGAGAGGGACCACCGCGGGACGCTCCTCCCGCCAAACACCGCGCACGCCCGGGGCGCCTTGGCGTCGCGCGGGAGAGCGGACGAACGTAGGATGCGAGGGTTGACCGCCGCGACGCCCCCGAGCCGCAGCACCACCGCGATCATCGTCGCGCTCGCGTTCCTCTACACCGCGCAGGGGATCCCCTTCGGGTTCGCCACCGAGTACCTGCCCGTCGTGCTGCGCGAGCAGGGCTACAGCTACGCGGGGATCGCCGCGTTGTCGTGGCTGCAGCTGCCCTGGCAGCTCAAGGTGCTCTGGGCGAAGGCCGCGGACTCGCCGCGCCTGCGGCCGCACCCGCGCATCCTCATCCTCGTGCTGCAGCTCTGTCTCACCGCCACCGTCGCGAGCTTCGCGGTCGCGCCGCTCGCGCACGCCGCCACCATGTGGTTCGCGTTGACGGCGCTCGCCGCTGGGGATGCTCATCGGCGGCGCTGCGCTGCTGCTCTTCGTGGAGCGCCTCGGCGAGCGCGCGACCTTGCTCGGATGCGCGGGGCTCGTCGCGTTCGCGAGCGTGGGGGCATTCGCAGGGTCGAGGCGCAGCGCCGCTGGAGGCGAACGAGAAGGAGCAAGCGCGAAGGCCAAGGCCGCGCCCGCGACCATCCGCGGCCTGGTCCGGCACACCTTCGCGCCCGTCGCGCGGCCCGTGATCGTGCTCGCGCTGACCTTCAAGCTCGGGCTGCACATGGCGAGCGGGCTGCTCAAGCCGATGGCCAAGGACTTCGGCTGGAGCAAGGAGCGCATCGGCTGGGCCGTCGTCTCCGTGGGATCGGCCGGCGCGCTGCTGGGCGCGGCGCTGGGCGGCGTGCTGCATCGCAAGCTCGGCGAGCAGCGCGCGCTCACCGTTGCGGTCGTCGTGCAGACGCTGGTGTGCCTTCCCCTGATCGCGGTCGAGCGCCTGCACGCTCCGCTCGGGCTCACGACCTTCGCCATCGCGCTCGAGCACTTCGGCAGCGGCTTCGGCACCACCATCCTGTTCGCCGCGCTCATGAGCGCCACCCGGCCCACCGACGCCGGGCTCCACTACACGATCCTCACCAGCGCGAACGCGGTCGCGATCGGCATCGGCGGGCTGGTGGGCGGCCTGGTCGCGGATCGCGCCGGGCTGATGACGGCATTCATCGCCGCCACCGCTGTGAGCGCCGCCCCCATGCTCCTCCTGCCGAGGTGGGCCCACGCCTCGGTCGCGAGCGCCGCCGACTAGAAATCGACGGGCCTTCGAAAGTTCCAGGGCGACCGGGGCGACCGGGACGCATGCCTGAGATACCCGTGGTGGCCCTCGAAGGGGTCTCCAAGACCTATGCGATGGGTCAGGAAGCGACCGAAGTTCATGCGCTGCGCGACGTCTCCCTCGCCCTGAGGGTCGGGCAGAGCGTCGCCATCATGGGGGCCAGCGGGTCCGGGAAGTCGACGGCGCTCAACATCATCGGCACCCTCGATCGCCCCACCGCCGGACGCTACCGGCTCGACGGCGAGGCGGTGGAGGAGCTCGACGAGGAGTCGCTCGCCGTCCTCCGAAACCAGAAGATCGGGTTCGTCTTCCAGTCGTTTCACCTCTTGCCGCGCCTGAACGCGGTCGCCAACGTCGAGCTGCCGATGGTCTATGCCGGCGTACGACCGCGGGAACGACGCGAGCGCGCCCGCGCCGCGCTGGCGCGCGTCGGGCTCGAAGCCCGCGGGGATCACTTCCCGAACCAGCTCTCGGGCGGGCAGCAGCAGCGCGTCGCCATCGCACGGGCCATCGTCAACGAGCCGGTGCTGCTGCTCGCCGACGAGCCGACCGGCGCGCTCGACTCCGCGACGTCGCGCCAGGTGATGGATCTCTTCGGATCGCTCCAGCTCCAGGGGATCACCGTGGTCCTCGTCACGCACGACCCCGCGGTGGCCGGGTACGCCGAGCGCGTCATCACCTTCGCCGACGGCCAGATCAAGGACGACCGCCTCACCAGGAAGGGAGTCGCAGCATGAAGCCGCGCATCGCCCCCTCACGCAAGCGCTGGCTGTGGGCGGCCCTCGGGCTGGCGGTCGTGCTCGGCGTGGTGTTCGTCGCCGGACGGAGCCGCGCCACGTCGGCGCCGCTCGATCCCGCGCTCGTGGTCACCGTGCAGCGGCGCGCGCTGGAGGTCGAGGTGCTCGAGACGGGGCGCATCCAGCCGCGCGAGAAGGTCGACCTGAAGTCGAAGATCGCCGGACAGGTCGCGACGGTGCTCGTGAAGGAGGGCGTCACCGTCACCAAGGGTCAGGTCCTCATCGTCCTCGACCCCATCGACTACCAGCGGGAGCTCGCGAAGGCCGATGCCGACGTCGCGCAGGCCAGCGCCGCCCTCGACTTCGCGCGGCTCCAGCACGGACGCGCGAAGCGTGGCGTCGAGCAGAGCATCGTCTCCCGCACCGATCTCGATCTCGCCGCGCACGAGCTGCGGGCGAAGGGCGTCGCGGTGCAGTCGGCAGAGGTGGTACGCAGCGTGGCGCGCGATCATCTCGGCTACACGAAGATCGTCTCGCCCATGGATGGCACGGTCATCGCGCGCGGCATCGAGCCCGGCGAGTCGGTGGTGCCCGGCGTGCAGTCGACGTTCGACGGCAAGGCGCTCCTCACCATCGCCGATCTCAGCTCGCTGCTGGTCAAGGTGAACCTGAACCAGATCGACGTTGCAAAGGTCGCGGTCGGCCGCAACGCCACCCTCACCCTCGATGCCCTGCCCGGCCACACCTACCGCGCGATCGTGACCAAGGTCGCCCCTGCGTCGGTGAAGCTCCCGGGCAAGGATCAAGAGGTCTTCCCGGTCGAGGCTTCGCTCGACACCCCGGACGGCCTCGTGAAGCCAGGCATGACGTCGGACGTGCGCATCCACCTGGACGCGAAGCAGGGGGTGCTCGTCGTGCCGCTCGAGGCGGTGGTGAAGGACGCCGGCAAGACGTTCATCCTGAAGGTCCTCCCGCCCGCGAAGGGCGAGAAGGTCGAGTCGCGGACCGAGAGGATCGAGATCACGGAAGGCCTGCGCAACGATCGCGAGGTGGAGATCCTCACCGGCCTCACCGAGGGCATGCGCGTCCTCCTGCGGCCAGCGTCGGCCAGCGAGAACGAGACGAAGCTGTGACGTTCGTCGAGAACCTGCGCCTCGCGACCAGCGCGGTGGCCGGGACGCGCGGACGCTCGGCGCTCACCGTGCTGAGCATCACCATCGGCGCGTTCGCCATCGTGGTGATGAGCTCGCTCGCCGAGAGCGGGCTCGCGACCATCTCGCGCGGCATCGAGGAGCTGGGCGGCGCGCGGATCGTGCTCGTCGCACCGAAGAAGCCGGAGCGAGGCGAGGCCAAGCAGGCCGCCTACGCGCCCGGGCTCTCGCTCACCGATCGCGAGCGCGTGTTCCGCGGTCTGCCGCACGTCGAGGCGCTCTCGATGTTCAGCCGCCTCGGCAAGAAGGACATCCTGTCCGCGTCGGGCGGGCGCGCGAGCTCCGACGTCGTCGGCTCCGACGCGCGATTCTTCGACGTTTTCCACATGAACGTGGCGCGCGGGCGCGCCTTCACCGAGGAGGAGAACCGCGGCCAGGCAGCGGTCTGTGTGGTCGGCCACAAGCTCGTGGAGAAGCTCGCCGTCGATCCGCTCGGCCAGTTCCTCACCGCGGGGCCGCTGCGCTGCCGCGTGATCGGCGTGCTGGCGAACAACGAGCGCTTCGGGGTCGGGTTCGGCTTCGACTGGGTCGATCTCGTGATCGCGCCCAGCGAGACGATGGCAAACGTGGATCCCTCGGTCCTCACGTCGGCGGTCGTGCTCCTTCGCACCGACGACCCCGCATCGAACGAGGCCGTGAAGCGGCTCGTGAACGCGCGCCTCGTGGCCCGTCATCCGGGCCTCGACGACTTCACCCTCTACGACTTCTCGGGCGTGATGAAGAAGTTCGGCGCGGTCTTCGCCACCATGGAGCTGATCGTGGCGCTGCTCGCGGGGATCGCGCTGCTCATCGGTGGCGTCGGCGTCATGAACATGATGCTGGTTGCGGTCTCGGAGCGGGTGAAGGAGATCGGGATCCGCAAGGCGCTCGGCGCGCGGCCGCGCGAGATCGGGCTGCAGTTCCTGACCGAGGCGGTGCTGCTCGCGGTCCTGGGCGGCGCGACCGGTATAGCGTCGGGGCTCGGCGTCGCGGCGCTCGCCTCGCTGCTCATCGCGCGCTTCCTCACTACCTGGCAGCGCTCGCTGTCGCCGGGCCCCACCGCGGCGGCGCTCGTGATCTCGATCGCCATCGGCGTACTATTCGGGTGGCTGCCCGCGAAGCAGGCGGCGCGTCTCGACCCCATCGCGGCGATGAGGCGCTGAGCGATGGCCCCGCGCATGCGCCTCGCCGACCGACTGCGGTCTGCGACCGGAGCGTTCGCTCATCGCGTGCGCGCCGCGCTCACCGTGCTGGGCGTGGTGATCGGCACCAGCTCGATCGTTCTGCTCGCGAGCCTTCTGCATGGCGGCGAGCACACGCTGGTGGAGACGAGCCAGGAGGCGGGTGACGAGGACGTGATCGAGGTCCATGGCGAGGAACCACCGTCGGCGCAGCGCGCGCGCACTACCCGGGCCCTCACGCGCGCCGATGCCGAGGCGCTTGGCCGTGACGCCACGCTGGTCGGCGCGAAGGTCGAGGCCGAGAGCTCCTTCGATGCGTGGGCGCGCTACGAGGGACGGCGCAAGCGCGTGGCGCTGGTGAGCAGCGGGCCCGCTACGATGGATCTCTATCGCTTGAAGATGGCGGCGGGCCGACCGCTCGACGACGACGACCGGGTCGCGGGCCGGCGCGTCTGCGTGATCGGTCACGAGGTGCACGAGGAGCTGCTCCGGACCTCCACGCTCGGCCCAGCGCTGCGCCTCGAGGTCGACGGCGAGCTCTTCGCGGTGGTCGGGGTGCTCGCGGAGAAGCCGATGCTCGGCAACACCACGTCCACATACCGATGGGATCGCAAGGTGATGGTCCCGAGCACCACCTACGACGCGCTCTACGCGCCGGCGCACGACGTGCAACGCATCTACGTTCGCGCGCCGGGCCTTCACGCGGCGGCGCGCGCGCCGATGCGCACCAGCGTGCAGCGCGTGCTGCTGCGTCGTCACCTCGGCGTGACGAACTTCGAGCTCCAGAAGGACGAGAGCGGCGGCAAGGAGAAGCTGATCATGACCGTGATCCAGGTG
>JAYTBL010000131.1:0-5378 GCA_043736975.1 Polyangiaceae bacterium | reverse complement strand
CGAAGCCGCGCGCGGACGCCGAGCCGGAAGAGGCGCCGCAGCCGTTCATGAAGTCGTTCCGCTCGTTTCTCGCGGGCGGCGAGGCCAGCCGCCTCCTGGTCGCGGTCGGGATCGGAGGCGCCGGCTTCAACATGCAGGACATCCTCCTCGAGCCCTACGGCGGCGAGCTCCTCCATCTCTCGGTCGCGGCCACCACCTCGCTCACCGCGGTCATGGCGGGGGGCACGCTCGCGGGTCTCTTCCTCGCCGCGCGCTGGCTCTCCCGCGGAGGCGACGCCTACAAGCTCGCCGCGTTCGGCTCCCTGGTCGGGATCGCGGGCTTCTCGCTCGTGCTCTTCGCCGCGCCGTTCGCCTCGCTTCCGGTCTTCTGGGCGGGCACGCTCGCCATTGGCTTCGGGGGCGGCTGGTTCGCGGTCGGGACGCTGACCGCGTCCATGGCCCTCTCCAAGGGGGGCAAGAGCGGCCTCGCGATCGGCGCCTGGGGCGCGGTCCAGGCGACCGTCGCCGGAGCCGGCATCGCGCTCGCGGGGGTGCTTCGCGACGTGTTCTCCGGCCTCGCGGTCCGCGGCTCGCTCGGGCCGGGGCTGACCTCGGCGGCGGTTGGCTACAACCTCGTCTACGCGCTCGAGATCGCACTCCTGTTCGGCTCTCTCATTGCCCTCGGGCCCCTTGTTGGGGCCGGAGATCGGCGCAGCTCACCCACTCGGTTCGGCCTCGTCGTCCTCCCCAACTGATCGCTTCGGAGCGTCACATCATGACCAGCTCACTCACCTCGTACATCGATGTCGCCCAGATCGTCCTCTACGCGTTCTGGATCTTCTTCTTCGGCCTCATCTACTGGCTGCGCATGGAAGATCGGCGCGAGGGCTACCCCCTGGAGTCCGACAACCCGCGCTTCGTCGGGCGGACCAATCAGATGCTCATCCCGAAGCCGAAGACGTTCATCCATCCGAACGGCCACACGACGCAGGCCCCCGACTTCAAGCGCGACGCGCGGCCCATCAACGCCGAGCGCAGCGCAAATGCAAAGGGCGCGGCGCTCCGGCCGACCGGCAACCCGATGCTCGGCAACGTCGGCCCCGCCTCCTACGCGCAGCGCGAGGACGAGCCCGAGCTCACGCGCAACGGGGAGGACTGCATCGTCCCGATGCGCATCGCCACGCCCTACTCGGTCAGCGCCGGGCCCGATCCGCGCGGCTGGGACGTCGTCGCCACCGATGGCAAGGTCGCCGGAACGGTCAAGGACATCTGGGTCGACCGCGCCGACGCGTTGGTGCGCTACCTCGAGGTCGAGCTCGCCGGCGCCGCGACCGGCACGAGGCTCCTGCCGATCACGATGCTTCGTCTCCGCCGTGGGCCGAAGATGGTGGAGGTGAAGTCGGTGCGCGCCGAGCATTTCGCCGACGTGCCCGTGCTGAAGTCGCCCGACCGCGTGACGCTCCTCGAGGAGGACATGATCCAGGCGTTCTACGCCGGCGGTCGCCTCTATGCCGAGCCGAAGCGCCTGGGGCCCGTCCTGTGAGCGCCGACGATCTCGAGTTCGAGCCGGTTCCCGGGCTGCCCAGCGAGCTGCCTCCGGGCGAGACGATGCTCTGGCAGGGGCGTCCGGACTGGAAGTCGCTCGCGCGCCACACCTTCAAGGTGCGGATGCTCGCAGCGTACTTCGCGGTGTTCGCGACGTTCCGCCTGGTCACGGCCATCCAGAGCCACCAGGGTCTCGCGGGCTTCGGGCAAGTGCTGGTGCTGAGCGCGCTCGCCGCGGGATGCCTCGGCGTGGTCTCGCTGATGGCCTGGGGGTATGCGCGCGCGACCGTTTACACCATCACGTCCCACCGGCTCGTGATGCGCATCGGGATCGCGCTACCGATGACCTGGAACATCCCGTTCAAGCGCATCGCCTCTGCGGATCTCACGGTGCGCAAGGACGGTCGGGGCGACATCTCGCTCCAGCTGACGTCGCCCAACCGGATCGCCTGGCTCCACCTCTGGCCTCACGTCGCGCCCTGGCAGTACGTGAAGGCTCGCCCTACGTTCCGCACCATCGCGGAGCCGGCGCGCGTCGCGGAGATCCTCGGCGACGCGGTGCACGCTTGGTCGTCCAAGAAGACCCATCACGCGGAGCCGGCGACGGAGCCGGCGCCGGAGACGGTTGGCGCGCTCCGCACACCGGACTACGCTCCCGAGTTGCCCATCGCCGTGAACATTCCGCAGCCCGCGCTCGCGCGCGAGGCCCTTCTCCGACAGGCACCTAGCAGCACGTGATGACCGATCACATCCACAACCAGAGCGTGCCGCGCGGCTTTCTCCTCGGCGCTGCGCTCCTCATCATCGGCACCGTGAGCCTCGCGGCCAGCGCACGCGCGTCGCGGCTCGCGGAGCCCGCGGTGGTGCAGGCGCCGCGCGAGTCGGTCGAGATCCGCTTCGAGGATCGCCCGGACGGCACGCTCGCGGTCCTCGACGCTCGCAGCGGCCGCGAGATCAGCGCGGTCGCGCCGGGCACGAACGGCTTCATCCGCGGGGTGGTGCGCGGCATGTTCCGCTCGCGTAAGCTCGAGTCGGTCGGCCACGAGAGAACCTTCATGCTGATGCGCGAGGCGGAGGGTCGGCTGACGCTCACCGATCCCACCACCAACCGCCGCGTCGACCTCGACTCGTTCGGCCCCACCAACTCCGCTGCCTTCGGCAACATCCTCGCCGCCAGCAGGCGAGTGCGATGATGGCCTCGCGTCCCGCTGCCGTTTCTCCGGCGCTCGCGCCGCCCTTGCGCGCACGGGGACGCACGTTCGACGTCCACTGCATAGTGAGCGTCTCGCACACGTTCGAGAACCTCTCCGCTCACGTCGAGCTCGAGGGCGACGTGGCGATCGAGCCCGGCGACCGCGTGCTGGTGCACGGTGGCGCGATCAATCCGCCCTATGGCGAGGTGCAGGTGGAGCGTCGCCTGGCGACGATCACCCGTGCGAGCTGGCTCGAGCGCGCGTGGACCCGGATGACCGGCGATCTCGATTGTCTCTCTCTTCTCGAAGTCAGTTTCAGCGACCGGAGAACCCTATGACTGCGACAGCTCCGAACGACACCACGCTCCAGGCCCAGCAGACGACGACGCTGGCCCCGCGGTTCTACACGACCGATTTCGAGGCGATGGATCGCATCTCGGTCGAGCCGGTGCGTGCCGAGTGGGATGCGCTCATCGCCGACCTCGAGGCCGACAAGAACCGCAAGCACTTCTTCCGCAACGACGACTGGGATCTCGACACGACCAAGCTCCCCGAGCCGCTGAAGAAGGAGTTCATCGACTTCCTGGTGAGCTCGCTGACCGCCGAGTTCTCCGGCTGCGTGCTGTACGCCGAGATGAAGAAGCGCGGCACCAACCCCGATCTCTGCGCGCTGTTCAAGTACATGAGCCGCGATGAGGGACGCCACGCGGGGTTCATCAACGACAGCCTCAAGGACTTCGGCGTCCAGGTCGACATGGGCTTCCTCGTGAAGCAGAAGAAGTACACGTACTTCAGCCCGAAGTTCATCCTCTACGCGACGTACCTCTCCGAGAAGATCGGCTACGCGCGATACATCAAGATCTTCCGCCACCTCGAGGCGCACCCCGAGCTCCGGTTCCATCCGATCTTCAAGTGGTTCCGCGAGTGGTGCAACGACGAGTACCGGCACGGCGAGGCGCTCGCGCTGCTCATGCGCGCGAACCCGAAGCTGCTGTCGGGCGTCAATCTGCTCTGGATCCGCTTCTTCCAGCTCTCGGTCTTCGCGACGATGTTCATCCGTGATCACGCGCGCCCCGAGATGCACAAGGCGCTCGAGCTGAACCCCGAGACCTACGGGATGGACGTCTTCCGGATCACGGTCGAGATCTCGAAGCAGGTCTTCCCGGTGCTCGTCGACATCGACAACCCGGCGTTCCTCGCCGGTCTCCGGAAGATGCGCGATCTCGTCGCCGCCATCGACCAGGCGCGCGCCAAGGGCGGCGTGCTCGCCGCCCTGAAGGTGAAGGCGCTCCAGGCCCGCATCTTCGGCGCGTTCGTCGCGCTCTTCTTGTTGCCGACGAAGCCCAACGCGCTCCCGGAGCAGGCGCTCCTCGCCCCCGCTTGGTGAGATCATGAGGGATCTGGCGCTGACAGCTCTGTTCGTCCTCGCGGTCTGGTGGGCCAGCACGGGTCTCGTGCTGAAGCTCGTCTGGCTCGAGCGGCGTACGTTCCGCGTCAGCGTCGCCGCGGTCGGCGCCGTCGCGCTCGCCTCGCTCGGCGGGATCCTCTGGAGCTGTCGGCTCGAGACCACCGCCGGGGCGTACGTCGCCTTCGCGTGCGCGCTCGCGGTCTGGGCCTTTCACGAGCTCACGTTTCTCCTCGGGATGGTGACTGGGCCTCGCGCGCAGCCGTGTCCGCCCGAGGCGCAGGGCTGGCGGCGCTTCGTCCTCGCGACCGAGGTGGTGATCCACCACGAGATCGCGCTCGCGGTCACGGTCGTCGCGGTCGTCGCGCTCACCTGGAACCAGCCGAACCAGGTCGGCACGCATACGTTCCTCGTCCTCTGGATCATGCGGCTCTCCGCGAAGTTCAACGTGTTCCTCGGCGTGCGCAACTTGAGCGAGCAGTTCGTGCCCGATCACCTTCGCTACATGCTCGGTTACTTCCGGCGCGCGCGCCTGAACGCGCTCATGCCGATCTCGGTCGTCGCAGGCAGCCTCGTCGCGCTCCGCCTCCTGGCCGGCGCGCTCGCCCACGACGCGAGCCACTTCGACGTCGTGAGTCACGCGCTCGTCGCCACGCTCCTCGGCCTCGCGGTCCTCGAGCACATCTTCCTCGCCGTCCCGCTCCCCGACGCCCTCCTCTGGCGTTGGGCGATCCGCACGAAGCGGATTGAGGCCCAATGACCGCCTGTCGAACTACGCTACGTCTTCCGAAAGACCAGTCTTTCTGGACGATTGACGACGATGCGTTTCGCCGGACAGGACGTGGCGCGGCGCGTCAAGTGATTTCTTCTGCGACACTGTCGTTCAGCATTGACCAGACCCTTCCTCAGCGCGCAATTTGCTTCGCGCAGGTCGTCCTCGAGCCTGCGGAGGCGGGGCCCGAAATGCTCAAAGGTTCTCGAAGTCTTGCGCTCGGAATCGCTCCCTTCCGGAGCGAGCTCGTCAAACTGCTGAGTGGCGTAGAAGACCCGAACGCCGAGACGGCGGAGAGCCGCGCCGACCTCCTGGCGACGATCCAGCATCAGATCATTCCCCAGCTCGTGCTCGCGCATGTCCATGCCGAGCCGCCGGGCAGCGGGGAGTGTGCGGACGCGCGCCTTCCTCCCAACGCCGACGAGGTCGCCGAGCTCGCCACGCTTGCGATCAAGGAGGACGTGTCGGGGGCGCTGGCCTTCGT
>JAYTBL010000130.1:0-12429 GCA_043736975.1 Polyangiaceae bacterium | reverse complement strand
GCGCTGGCCGCACGGTCCGGGCGGCGGCGTGCCGACGCCGCCGTAGCGCGGGTCCTCGCTCGAGAAGAGGACGCCCCAGCGCTGGCCCGCGGGCGGCGCGAGCAGCGGCTCGGCGAGCTCTCCGAGATCGAGATCGCGACCGAGGTTCACGAGCACCAGGCGATCGCCCTGCCCGCGCGTCACGTAGCGCAGGAGGAAGGCCTCGGGGCCCAGCACCGCGCCGTGCATCCAGTCGGCGCGCTGCGCGGCGAAGGTCGGGTCCTGGCGGCGGAGGCGGAGGAGATCCTTCACGAGATCGTAGGCGGCGCGGTGGGTCTCCCGCTCGCGGAGATCGAGCTTCGAGGCGGTGAAGGCGGCCTCGGCCTGGGGCGGCACGAACAGGCGGTGGGTCTGCTGGTCCTGCAGCGTGGGGAACTGCGCGAGGAAGTCCACGCGCCCCTTCTCCACGAGCGCTGCCAGCTCCGGCTCGTGGTCGGCGAAGTACAGGAACGGCGCGGACGCCGCGAACTCCTGCCCCTGGAAGAGCATCGGCGTTCCCGGCGCGAGCAGCGTGGCCACGGTGATGGCGCGGTAGCGGCCGGGGCTGGTCTGGCGATCGAGCCGGTGCCCGGTCGCCGAGTTCGCGACCTGATCGTGGTTCTGGAGGTAGACGATGAAGCTCGCAGGATCGAGATCGAGCGCGGGCATGCCGCGGCACTTCTCCTGCCAAGGGTAGTACTGGCCCTGGAACAGGTAGCCCCACTTCAGCGCCGAGACGAGCTCCTGCGGGGTGCCCTTGGTGCTCGCGTAGTAGGCCTCGGCGTGCCCCGTGACGGCCACGCGCGCGGCGTGGTGGAAGTCGTCGTTCCACAGGCCGTCGAGCCCGTAGCCGCCCTCGGCCGGGGGGCGCGCGAGGAGCGTGTGCTGCGGCTCGTTCTCGGAGACGAGCACGATGCTGCGCTTGCACGCGGCCGCGCGCGCGCGCTCGGCGAGCTCGGCGATGACGTGCTTCGGTGAGCTGTCCTCGATGTTCTGCGTGGCGTCGAGGCGGAGGCCGTCGAAGTGGAACTCGTCGATCCAGTACCCAGCGTTGTCGACGAAGTAGCTCCGCGCGCCGGGCGCGGTCTCGAAGTTCAGCGCCGCGCCCCAGTCGTTCTTGTACTTGTCGGTGAAATAGTGGGGCGAGAACTGCCTGAGGTGGTTCCCGCTCGGTCCGAGATGGTTGTAGACGACATCGAGGATCACCCCGAGGCCGACCGCGTGCGCGCGATCGACGAGCGCGCGCAGATCGTCGGGCCGGCCGTAGAGGTGGCTCGGCGCGTAGAGATCGACGCCGTCGTAGCCCCAGCCGAAGCGCCCCGGGAACTCGGCGAGCGGCATGATCTCGAGGAGCGTGATGCCGGCCGACTTCAGCTCCTCGAGCTCGCGCATCGCGCTCGCGTAGGTGCCCTCCGGCGTGAAGGTGCCGACGTGCAGCTCGTAGATCACCTGCCCGCGCATGGTGACGCCGGGCCACGCGCCGTCGGTCCAGGGGAAAACCCGCGGATCGACGATCTCGGACGGGCCGTGCGGTCCCTCGGGCTGGAAGCGCGAGGCGGGGTCGGGGTAGAGCAGCTGGTCGTCGTCGAGGCGGATGCGATAGCGCGCGCCCGGCCCCACGCCGTCACCGAGCGCACCGTGGAAGCCGGACTCCTCCCGCAGGAGCTCCAGCGTGCGCGCCGGCGCCTCGGTGCCGGACTCGATCACGATCGCGACCCCCTTTCGCTCCGGCGCGTAGACCCGGAAGTGCGCGCCGCCCGGTACCAGCTCGGCCCCCATCGACAACCGCCGCTCGATGGTCCGCATGCGGGTCAACGTACCTTGCCGGTCAGGCGATTCCATGCGGCAAGGTCGCGCACGCAGCATCGCGCCGCAGGCCGGACGCGCTAAGGTTCGAGGCGTCGTGCAGAAGCGGAGCAAGAAGAAGCGCAACCTGGACTTTGCGAAGCCCGTGGAGCGCCCGCGCATGCCGTTCGGCGTGCTCCTGCGGATGTTCCTCCTCGGCTCGGTGGCCATCGGCGCCTCGGGCTACGCGATCTACCGCCACTATTTCGTGCCGCGGCCCTCGATGCTGGCGCCGGTGCCCGCGGCCGATCCGGCAGCGCCGGAGCTGGTCCCGGTGCCCGAGCTGGTTCCGGTGCCCAGCAACTGAGCGAGCAGGCTCACCGCTGCGGCGAGCAGCGCGCCCGGCACCAAGACGAGCGCGGCGAGGCGCACCAGCACCAGGGTGATCGCGAGGAGGGCAGCGCCGATCGGCGGGGTCGCGTTGCCCGACCCCAGGAGGACGTGCGCGACGTGACCGTGCGCCATGAGCCGCACCAGCAGGAGGTGCAAGAGCAGCGTCCCCAGCGAGCAGCAGATCACCAGCACCGCGCGGCGCGGGCTCACGACGACCTCGCGATCGCGCGCGCGATGCCGGTCTTCGCCAGCAGCGCGCGACGGGGCGCGGTGGTCATCGCGAAGAGGATCGCGTCGCCCAGCGGACCGCCAGTAGCGAACGTGCGCGACGCCCCCTCGTCGAACGGGGCGCCGAACAGGTGTGCGGTGGCGTAGAGCGCGACGAAGGTGTCGCGATCGTCGTTGGCGCGGCTCGCGCCGATCGCGAAGCCGGTCGCCGAGACGCCGAATCCCAGGAACGTCGGCCCCGAGTCGATGTCCACGCGACCCGTGCATTCTACACACGATGCCGGGTGCTCGAGGACGGCGCCGAAGCCGAGCACGGTACGGAACAGCTCGCGCCGCACCGCGTGGTAGAGCGCGGCGGAGAGCGAGGGATCGGCGTAGGCGAGGAAGTACGCGGCGAGCGCGGTGCCCGAGCCGCGCCCCGGGTCGCGCGGCGAGGCATCCACGGCCGAGGCGGCCTGCGCGAGCAGCCCAGTCGCCGGCTGCACGGCCCGCGAGCGCAGCGTCTCGAGCCCGCGCGTCAGGCCGGGGCTCGGCGCGCCGTGGGTGGCCTTCGCGTGGAGCGCGAGCGCGCCGAGCGCGGCCGCGTTGTCGACCGGGTAGACCTCGCCGGGGTACGTCTCGAGGAGGCCCGTGGTCGAGGCCGTGAAGCGCCGGCCCAGCGCCGCCGCGAGCTGATCGTGCGCGGCGTCGAAGCGCGAGCTCGGGACCACCAGGCGATGCAGCCCGAGCGCGAGCCCGGCGTACCCGAGGTAGGCGACGTGCCCGCGATCCTGGGCGCTCCCTGGCGGTGCGTCGAGCGACGTGAGGGCATCGAGGCTCCAGGCGTCGCGATCGAAGACGCGGCTCGCGGGCGCGAGCATGGCGTCGAGGCAGCGCTCCATGCGCGCGGCGCTCTCGGCGCGGCGCGCGGGGTCGCCCGTGGCGAGCGCCACCTGGCCGAAGCCCATCGCCGCCATCATGTAGGTGCCGAAGAGCCACTCCCCGTCGAAGCGGCGCGAGCCGGTGGCGAACGAGCCGGGCGCGAGCTCGCTCGCCGTCCAGGTCGCGACCGACGAGGCGAGCGCCTCGACGGGCTGCGTCTCGCCGTCGAAGTAGGCGCCGGCGTCCCGCTCGCAGACGCGGTGGGGGATGGTCCCCAGGCCCAGCACGAAGGCGAGCACCGCGAAGAGGGCGCGGGTGGGGAGAGGCCGGCGGGCAGGTCGGGAGGGCATGACCATTCGACGCGCGAGGCAGCCCGATCGTGCCTCCGCTCGGCGGCGCCCTGCGACCGATCACCCCCGGACCGCGACGCTTGGGGTCCGGACCCCCGTCTGTGCTACGTGGGGCGGGCGGTGAAGGAAGACACCCTCGTCATCCACGAGATCTACGCGAGCATCCAGGGCGAATCGACGTTCGCGGGGCTGCCCTGCACCTTCGTGCGCACCACCGGCTGCAACCTGCGCTGCTCGTGGTGCGACACCACGCAGGCCTTCTACGGGGGCACGCGCATGCCCCGCGCCGAGGTGCTCGCGCAGGCGCTGGCCACGGGGACCGGCCTCGTCGAGCTCACCGGCGGCGAGCCGCTGCTGCAGCCCGGCGTGCTGCCGCTGCTGAAGGAGCTGTGCGACGCCGGGCGCACGGTGCTGATCGAGACCAGCGGCGAGTCCAACGTCTCGGGTGTCGACCCGCGCGTCCACAAGATCATGGATCTGAAGGCCCCGGGATCCGGGGAATCTACACGCAATCGCTGGTCGAACCTCGAGCACATCACGCCGCGCGACGAGCTCAAGTTCGTGCTCTGCGACCGCGCCGACTACGAGTGGATGCGCGACGTCATCCGCGCCCGCGATCTCACGCAGCGCACCCCGAACCTCCTCGCGAGCACCGTCTTCGGTAAGCTCGCGACGAAGAAGCTCGTGGAGTGGGTGATGGAGGACCGTCTCCCCGTCCGCGTTCAGCTGCAGATGCACAAGTACGTCTGGGCCCCGGAGACCCAGGGCGTCTGACGTACCCTGCCAGCAGAGCTCGCGCCTTCGCCGATGAGACCCTGCTGCACCGGCGCCGTACGGCCCGAGCGACGCGCTACAGCGTGCGCTCCCCCGTCACGAACTGCCGGTACACCGCCACGTCCTCCTTCGAGCCGAGCACCAGCGGGACGCGCTGGTGCAGCGACGTCGGCATCAGATCGAGGATGCGGTCCTTGCCGTCGGTCGCGGCGCCCCCCGCCTGCTCGAAGAGGAACGCCATCGGGTTCGCCTCGTAGAGGAGGCGCAGCTTGCCGGTCTTGCTCTTGTCATCCGCCGGGTAGGCGAAGATGCCGCCCTTCATCAGCGTGCGATGCGCGTCCGCCACCAGCGAGCCGACGTACCGCGCGCCGTAGGGGGTCTCGAACGGCGTGCTGCCGTCCGGGTTCACGCCCGCCGGCTTCACGCCCCTGATCCAGCGCGACCAGTTCTGCACCTCCGGCGCCCAGCGCGAGAAGTTGCCATCGTTGGTCGAGAAGCAGGTGCCGCGCGCCGGCACCTTGATGTCCGGGTGCGACAGGAAGAACTCGCCGATCGAGGGATCGAGCGTGAACCCGTGCGCCCCCTGCCCCGTCGACATCACGAAGACGGTCGCCGGCCCGTACAGCACGTACCCCGCGGCCACGATCTCGCGGCCAGGGCGCAGCGCATCCGCCAGGCTCGGGAGCGAAAGCTTCGGCTCGTTGCGCCGCAGGATCGCGAAGATGGTCCCGATGCCGACGTTGGTGTCGATGTTGCTCGAGCCGTCGAGCGGATCGAAGAGCACCACGTACTTGCCGTGATGGTCGGCGCACGTCGCCTCCTCGAGCTCCTCGCTGGCGATGACGCCGCAGTGGCCGCTCCGCTCGAGCACGTTGACCAGCACCTCGTTCGAGAACGCGTCGAGCTTCTGGACCTCCTCGCCCTGCACGTTCGTCTCGCCGGTGTACCCGAGCAGGCCGGCGAGGCCCGCGGCGCGCACGCGCGAGTTGATGATGCGGATCGCGAGCGAGACGTGGTTAAGGAGCGAGGTGAACTCGCCGGTGGCGCCCACCGCCGCGTGCATGCCGGTCAGGACGTGCTCGCGGAGGGTGGTCCCCACCACCGGGGCTGCGCGAAGGGGAGGAACGCTTTCGGACATGGTGTCGCGGCTTTTTCGTCGATGCCTGCCTCCGCCGCAAGCGGAGGGAAGAACAAAATCCAGCCGTAACTCACACCTGCGTTACGAACTTTGCGCCGCACGTTGACGTGGGAAATGCGGACGCCGTACGCTCGGCGCCCCGAGAAGCGCCCGAGAAGCGCCCGAGAACAACGAGACGAGGAGCACGAGAGATGGCCGTCACCGACCGCGTGAAGCAGATCCTGTCCTGGTACGGATCCGACAACCCTGGCACCAAGACAAACCTCGCCCGCCTGCTCAACCACGGCACGCTCGCCGGCACCGGAAAGCTGGTCATCCTCCCCGTCGATCAGGGCTTCGAGCACGGCGCGCTCCGCTCCTTCGGACCGAACCCCGCCGGCTATGATCCCGATTACCACTGCCAGCTCGCCATCGACTCCGGCTGCAACGCCTACGCCGCGCCGCTCGGCTTCCTCGAGGCGGTCGCCGACAAGTTCGCCGGCCAGGTGCCGCTGATCCTCAAGCTGAACAACTCCGACACGCTCGCGAAGATGGACCAGCCGTGCAGCGCGCTCACCAGCTCCATCAAGGACGCGCAGCGCCTCGGCTGCACCGCGGTCGGCTACACCATCTATCCCGGCTCGGGACACCGCAACCAGATGTACCAGGACCTCCGCGACTTCATCGCCGAGGCAAAATCGGTCGGCATGCCTTCGGTGGTGTGGGCCTACCCGCGCGGCGGCGGCCTCTCCAAGGAGGGCGAGACCGGGGTCGACGTGGCCGCATACGCGGCGCAGATCTCCGCGCAGCTCGGCGCCCACGTCATCAAGATCAAGCCCCCCACGGCCCACATCGAGCAGGCCGAGGCGAAGAAGGTCATCGAGAAGTACAACATCCCCACCGCGACCCTCGCCGACCGCGTCCGCCACTGCGTGCAGAGCGCATTCAACGGCAAGCGCATCATCATCTTTTCGGGCGGCGAGAACCGTGACAGCGCGGGCCTCCTCGAGGACGTCAAGGGACTCGCCGACGGCGGCGCGTTCGGCTCGATCATGGGGCGCAACGCCTTCCAGCGGCCGCGCGCCGAGGGCCTGAAGCTCCTCGCCGACGTGATGGACATCTTCAAGAAGGCCAGCTGATCACCGGCGCGAGAAACCGCCGAGGCATCTTGGCGGTCTCTCGCTACGCCAGCGTCCGGAAGAAGATGCACCTCATTCACGCCGACGACTTCGATCTCGAGGCGAGCGAGATCCCCGCGCTGCGCGAGGGTCAGGTCCTCGAGCTGTGACGGTCGCGACCACCGATCCCCACGAGCTGCTCGAGGTCTTCGACGCCAAGGGTCGCCCCACCGGCCACGCGCGGACCCGGCGCGAGGTCCACGAGAAGGGCCTGTGGCACCTCGCGTTCTTCTGCTGGATCGTGACCGGCGCGGGCAACGTCGTCCTGCAGAAGCGCGCCGCGTGGAAGGACGTCTGGCCAGGCCGCTTCGACGCCAGCGCCGCAGGCCACGTCCGCTTCGGCGAGAACCTCGCGCAAGCGGCGCGCGAGCTCGACGAGGAGCTGGGCCTCACCGTCGACGTCGCGGCGCTCGAGCCGGTGATGCGTCATCGGCAGGAGCACCGGCACGCGAGCGGGCTCGTCGACCGCGAGGTGCACGACGTCTACCTCCTGCGCTGCGATCGTCGCCTCGAGGACTACAGCCCGGGCCCCGAGGTGTCGGGCCTGGTGCTCGTCCCGCTGCGCTCGCTCGTGCAGCTCGACCAGCGCACGCGGCTCGAGATCCCCACCGTGCTCGTCACGTTCGACGAGCGGCACGAGCCCTCACGCACGCCCTTGGTGCTCCAGCGCGAGGATCTCGTACCCTATGACCCTGGCTACCTCGCGGCGATCGCGCTCGCCGCCGCAGCATCGACGCGAACGTCGTGCTGCTGATCTACTCGGGCCGCGCGTCGATGGCGCGGCGGTAGCGCTCGCGGCGCGCGCCGTCGCGTAGGATCTCGTAGGCCTCCTCGAGCACGATCACGATCTTGCGGACGTCCTCCGCGAGATCGAGCAGCCGAGGATCGAGAAGCCGCGCCGGCTCGAACGTGCGCCGCAGCTCCACGAACGCGCGGCGCACCTCGTAGCCCGTGGCATCGCGGGTCACGCCGAGCACCGAGAAGTAGTCGCCCTCTTCGACGAGCTCGAAGCGCGCCCGGACGCGCGCACGGATGGCGGCCTCGTCGAGCGCGGCCACCTCGGCATCGGGCAGCGCCCGCGCGCCGCGACGGGCGAAGTCCGGCGCCGGAACCGCGTCCAGGATCCCGAGCAGCACGAGCGCATGCAGGACCGAGAGGATCTCGCCGTCGCTCGCGCGCCCGAGCAGATCGGCGAGGGTGCCGCCGCGCGCGCGATGGACCAGGTCGAGGTCCTGCGGCGAGAGGTTGCACTCCGCGAGCAATCCTTGGTTCGGGCCGTCGGTGAGGCGCGCGCCCTCGCCGCCGAGGCGCTCCAGCGCGTCGGCCGCCGGCACGGCGCGCCGCACCAGCTCGACGAAGATCTCGGGCCCCGTCGCGGCGCCGAACACGCTCGGCTCGCCCCGCAGCCGCCCCGGCGGATCCGCCTCGAGCTGCGCCGAGCCGCGCGACAGCCGCAGGGTCGCCGAGGCGATCCACTCGGCATGCGCGCGCAGCACCGACCACAGCTGATCCTGGCGCAGCCACCCGTGCGCGACCAGCGCCGCGCCGGCATGCCGTCCGTACGGCGGGATCTTCGCCGCGAGCCGCGGCGCCTCCTCGCGCGAGAGCTCGCCGCGCGCCGCGAGGAAGTGCACGAGCGACTCCTGCTGGCCGCCCGAGGCCGCCGCGACCAGATCGCCGTCGCGCATCACCACGCGCCTCACCACGCCCTCGCTCTCGAAGCACAGCGCGCCGCTCGCCCGTCGCGCCACCGCCTCGGCGAAGAACCTCCGTGCGTCGAGCGGTGAGAGGATCACCACCGCGCCGGTCCCGGGCGCTGGAGGGAAGCTCGGGCCGCGCGCCGGGTCGGCGCTGGGCGGCCCCGAGCCACCTTGCGGCGGCGGATGCCACGACGAAGGTCGCGGCGGCGGCGAATCATCGCTGCGGTCGCGCGCCACCGGCGCAGCGGGCGAGTCCTCGCGCTGCCGCGGAGCAGGCGAGTCGTCACTGCGGAAGCGGATCGAATCGGCGCGCGTCAGCTCCGCGCGAGGCGGCGGTGTATCGCTGGCAAGCCGGCGATCGTGGGTCTGCGAGCCGGTGCCCGCCGAACGACCGGCGCCCGTCCCCGTCGTGGGATGACGCGACCCGCCGGACGTCGTGCCCTTCGCGTGCGCGCCCGTGCCCTCGTGGCTCGTTCCCGATCGACCATCGACGCCGGCGTCGTCGTCCTCGTCACCGTCGAGCGGCTCGTCGAGCGACGCGAGCACATCGGCCGGGAGCACCGCCTCGATCTCCTCGTCGGGCGTCGGCACCACCACCTCGCCCGCCGAGATCACGTCCGCCTGCAGCTCCGCCTCGGCGAGGAGGAGCTGGAGCTCGTGGCTCACGTTCCCGAACGACGCGAACGATCGCGGCGCATCGACGAGATCCGCGAGGGACGTCGTGCTCATCGGCAGCGGCGGCCCGGGCGTGCGTAGCCCCGGCGCCGGGAGCGAGGGCGGCGGCGACGGCGAGCTCGGACGATCGCTCGGCGCGCGCCCCTGCGAGATGTCGCGCAGCGTCGCGCGGAGGAGCGAGCGGCTCGGCGGTAGCGACGGCGGCGGCGTCGACGGACGCGCCTCGGGACGCGCGATCGGTCCACCGGTGAGCGCCTCGATCTTCCGCACCAGCAGCGCGACGTCGATGGGGCGGAGAAAGAACGCGCTGCCGTCGTGCACCAACGCTTCCTCGGCGTTCTTGATCGGTCCGTCACCGCCGCCGAGATGCACGAAGTCGACGGCCCCGGTCCCGGGGAGCTTGCGCAGCTGCGCGATGACATCGAGCGCGGCCTCGGCGTCGATGTCGATGAGGATCACGTTCGGTCGCTGCGCGGTGACGCGCGACGGCAGCGCCGCCAGCGGCACATCCACCACGGCATAGCCGGCGGCCCGCAGCGTGTCGCCGATGCGCGCGGTCTCCGCTGTCGCGTCGGCGACGAAGACGAGCGGCGAGCGTCCGGGCGCACTCCCCTCCTGCTTGCTCGCCCCGGTCCCGCGCTGCTCTGGCTGCTCGTCCGCCATGATTCAAGAAGCGGCCCCCTCGCCACCTTCGCTCCGCCGCCGTCAGTCGTCGAGCGGCTGCGCGCCACCCTTGCCCTGCTTGCCGCCCTTGCTGCCCCCGAGACTCGCGGCAAGCTTGGGCAGATGCCCAGCGCCGTAGACGAGGGCGAAGATGAAGACGATCAGCAGGATTTCGCCGCGGGTCATGCCGAAGAGCACGTCTTCACCGTATCATGCCCGCGTGGTCCACGTCCGTACCGCCGGAGAGGAGACCGCGCGCAAGTGCGAGCCCCGGGACCTCGCCGCGGACGGCGGCACGATCGCGGTCACCGCGGGCACGTTGGTCGCCCGCGACGCGGCAGGCCCGTTCGCCCCTCTCGGCACGGCCATCGCCGAGGACGCCCTGCTCCGCGACGATCTCGCGCGCGCGATCCCGGTGCCGAGCCTCACCGCCTGGCTACGGCTGCGCTTCGTGGTGCTCGCGGTGGCGGCGGTGCCGCTGCTGATGCTCCTCGAGCTGGATCGCGAGCTCGTCGCCAAGGATCTGCTGGGCGCAGGACGGCTGCTGGTCGATTTCTTGCTCGGCGCCTACGTGGTGTTCGAGCTCACGCGCCGCGCGCCGCGCCTCCCCGGGATCGCGGGCGCCGCGCTCCTCGCCGTCGGCATGCGCTGGCTCCTCGTGGTCACGCGGCTGTGCGGCAAGAACGTCCACCCCGCGGTGTGGGTGGCCCTGGCGCTCTCGATCGGCGCCGGTCTCGCGGTCTTCGCCCGCGCACCGACGCGCGCGCGCCTCTCCCTCGAGCTCCTCGACAAGCTCGGGATCTCGCGCGCCGAGGCGAACGCGGCCCGCACGCCGGAGAGCATCGCTGCGTCGCTGGTCGTCGCGGCGGCCGCGGTCGCCGCGGGCTTGCCGCTGCTCCTCGTGGCGATGCGCAAGGGCGGCGTCACCCTGTGGCCGCAGGCCGTGGTGTTCGTGGTCTACGCGCTGGTCGCGCCCGCGATCGTCGAGCGCGCGCTCGACCGCGGCGCGGCGCGCGCCGCGCCGCGCACCCACGTCGTCTCGACGCTCCTCGCCATCGGCGCGGGCCTCACCGTCACCGCGGCGCTCATTCACGGCACCCACCAGTTCATGGATGCCGGCGGCGAGCTGGCGCGCTGCACGGGTCGCCTCGACGAGGCCTCACGCCGCCTCCTGAGCGCCGAGGCCGCGGAGCTCTCGCGCCGGATCGCAACGGTGCGCGCGTCGACGGTGCTCGCGCTCATGTCGACGTGCGTCATGCCGCTCGCCGAGGAGCGCGTGTACCGCGGGCTCCTCATGAACGTCCTCGTGCGGCGCTACGGCTTCGCCTACGGGCTGTTCGTGTCGTCGATGGCGTTCGGCTTCGCGCACGTCGGCATCTACGAGATCGCGCTCTACCAGACGGTGCTGCTCGGCGTGGGCTTCGGCCTGGCCTACGCGGAGGGTGGGCTCATCGCCGCGTTCGCGGTGCACGCGCTCTGGAACCTGCTCAACGTGGCGTGAGCGATCACGGCGCGCAGCGGCGGCACCCGCTGAAGACCCGCGTGGCAGCGAAAAAGCTCTTCGGCGCCGTGCCGGATGATGCCAGCTGAGAGCGCCGTCGCCGATGTGCTGGACGTGGCACTGGTCGTTGCCGCAGCACTCGAGTCCGTAGGCGCGGCGGTGGAAGTGTCGCGAGCTCCCTCCAAGGCGAACCTCGCGCAACGAACGACATCGACTTCGTCGTGTCACTCTTGCCTCGACGTGTCGGAGCGCTCGCGACGGCGCTCGGTCCGGACTTCCTGAAGAGCCCCGAGGACACGGTGCTCCGCAAGCTGCTCTGGTACCGCGACGGTGGGTCCGTCTCGGAGAAGCAATGGCGCGATCTCGTGGAAGTGCTCCGCATCAGCGGCGCGCAGATGGTGCCTGAATATCTCGATACATGGGCCCTTCGACTAGGCATCACCAACCTGCTCGCGACAGCGCGCGGCGAAGCGAAGGTATGACGGGCGCATCACCTCGCAGGTAATGGCGACCCGGCGCGCGCGGGCGAAGGATGCACCGCGTCGATCTACCGGGCGTCGGCCAGAGCGCCGCGCACGGCGCGCCGAGCTTGACCGCGCACGCGGCCGCGGTCCGGAGCGCCGTCGATGCGCTCGGCCTCGCCCGCTACGCGCTGCTCGCCCACGACAGCGGGGGCGTGATCGCGCGCCTCGTGGCGGCGGACAATCCTCAGGTGTGGGCGCTGGTGCTGTGGGACACCGAGGTCCCCGGTCATCATCCGCTCTTCCTGCGCCTCTCCAAGCTGCCGGGCTTCGAGGCTCTCTTGCTCGCCTCGCTCCGCATCGGACCGCTCCGCCGCTCGTCGCTCGGCTTCGGCGGCTGCTTCACCGACGCGAGGTACGCCGACGGCGAGTTCGGCGATCTGTTCGTACGACCGCTCCTCGCGTCGCCCCGCACCGCGGCGGGTCACTTCGCGCTCTTCCGCAGCGCGGACTTCGCGTCCTTCGTCTGGGGGAGCCATGATCCCTTCTTTCCCATCGCGAAGGCGCGTCTCATGCTGCGCGAGTTCACCCACACCGCCGCGGAGCTGATCGAGATCCCAGGCCTGCGCGCCTTCCCCCACGAGGATCATCCCGAGGCGCTCGTCGCCGCGCTCCTCCCCTTCCTCGAGCGCCTCGTGCCCGATCTCGTTTCCTCGTAATTCAGG
>JAYTBL010000129.1:0-5387 GCA_043736975.1 Polyangiaceae bacterium | reverse complement strand
GGGAGAGCATGGAGGGCCTCCTGCACTTCTTGAAGGTCCCCGAGGTGACGAGGGAGCAGGCAGCCATGCTCGACGCGGCGCTGCCAATCGCGGAGGCGTTCGCGCCGCGCCGCCTCGCGTTCCACGCGCAGATCCGCGCCGAGATCAAGCTCGCCGGCGGCGCGATCGAGGCCGGCCTGAGCGATCTGCAGGCCTCCGACGCCAACGGCCTGATCGATCTCTTCTGGCTCGACCGCTGCCCGCCGCGCGCGCGGCTCGCGTGGCGCAGATCCTCGATCCCTCCGCGTAGGCGCCTGCGCCCAGCATCCAGTGGCCGCAGGCTTTGCTGGACGCCCGGAGGGCGGAGAGGCATGCTTTCGCTCATGCGTCTTCGCCACGTCCTCGGGTCCCTCGCGCTCGCCGCCCTCCTCCCTCTCACGCTGGCCGCAGAGGGCTGTTCGGGCTCGTCGAGCAGCGGTCCGGGCGCCAGCGATACCGACGCCGCGACCGGCTCCACCACCGACGGCGGCACGGGCAAGAGCGACAGCGCGCCCGCCGCCGACGGCGCGCCCGCGCCCCCCGCGAACGACTGCAAGCTCGCCGGACTCACCGGCGTCGCCGACGTCACGCCCGCGTTCCTCTTCGACGACCCGCCCGCCACCGCGCCCCCCGCGATGACCGGCGGCACGCTGAAGGGCAAGTACACCGTCGACAAGGCGACCGTGTACCTCCCCACGCAGACCAAGGGCCTCGCGGATCCGACGAAATCGACCGGCACCGTCAACGCCTGGGCGGTGTTCGACGGTACGAACTACCTGCTCAACCTGAACGCCAGCTTCACCATCTCCTCGGTGGCGGGCGAGCAGAAGCAAGGCTCCAGCGTGACGTCGCAGGGCGGGTTCACCGTCGCGGGAGCCGCGCTCACGCTCGACCACGCCTGCGACACGAAGCCGGCCGACGAGTCCGAGCACACGTTCACCGAGAGCGGCAACGGCCGCGCGCAGATCCTCATCAAGACCTCCACGACGTTCGGCGCCACGTACCTCCTCCTCGACGCCTCGAAGATGTGATCAGCGTCGTCGCCGCGCGGCTTCGGCTGCGCTGGCGATGCCTTCTTCACGCGTGAAGCTCCCGTCACGCCACCTTCCTGCGGGTCGGCAGCGACCACAACGCTGCGTTCTCGCGGACGTAGCTGGCGAGGGTGCGCGGGCGGCGGCCGAGCAGGCGCTCCAGCGTAGGGTCGATCTGCTCCAGCTGTCCGTAGCGGAGGCCGACGTGCAACACCGTCTGCACCGCGATCTGTGCGAGCGGAAGGCCCTGCACGTGCAGATGGCGGACGTAGCCGCCGATGCTCGCCGACTCGTAGCGGATCGGGCGGCGGACCACGTCGGTCATGAGGCGCGCGGTCTCTTCGAACGAGAAGGCCTCGGGCCCCGTGCACGTGTACGCCGCGCGGTCGTGCGCGCGTGGGTCCTCCGCGATCACCGCCGCGAGCTCCGCGACGTCACGGATGTCGACGAACGCGATGCGCCCGCGGCCCGCGGGCAGGAACAGCCGCCCGTCGTCGGCGATGTCCGAGCGGTAAGCCGTGCCGAGGTTCTGCGCAAAGAAGCCGGGGCGCAGCAGCGTGTGCCCGGCGCCGCGCGCCGCGAGGTGCGCTTCTACCGCATGGTGCGGCACGAGGCGATTCGACGCCGCGCCGATCGCGGAGAGGAACACGACGTGCGTGACGCCGCTCGCGAGCGCGGCGTCGATGAACGGCAGGAGCGTCGACTCCATCTCCGTGATCGCGGGCGGGCGCACGAGGAAGAGCGTCGTGCAGCCTGCGAGCGCAGACGTGAAGGTCGAAGGCGCGCCGTAGTCGAGGCGCCGCGCGTCGGTCTCCGCCCCGTGCATCGCGCGGACGGCATCCACGGACAGGTCGGCGCCGCACGGCTCCGCCCCTCGCTCGCGCAGCGCGCGAACGACCTCGCGGCCCACGTTGCCGGTCGCCCCGGTGACCAGCACTCTCCCGGTCGCGCTCGCGTGGTACGGCATGGCGCGGGGACGTGCACTGCCCATGCCGCGAGCTCGGCAGAGCCCCGGCGGCTACCGCAACGTGGCGTCGGCGCGCTTCATGACGCGACGGCGCGCGTCACGAGGAGCCTCGACGCGCGCGAGCAGCTCGCCGCGCGGGCCGACGATCGACGAGCTCCCCTGGCCCGCGATCGTCACCTCGCCGGGCGCCCAGTTCGCGTTGGCGATCGCGACCCGGTGGCGCCGCGCGAGGGCGGGGAGCTGCACGCTGCGCTCGTCGTCCTCCGCTACCCAGGCGCTAGGGAAGAGCAGGAGATCGGAGGCCTCGAGCGCGCTCGCGGCGTCCTCCTCGAGGAAGTGGAGGTCGAAGCAGATGGCGATGGTCACCCGCGCGCCAGCGACCGTGACCACGGGCGCCGGCTCGCCGCCCGGCGTGGCCCAGAGCTCCGGATACCAGGGATGGCGCTTGCGATAGACGAGGACGAGCTCCCCCGCGCGGTCGCACGCGATCATCGCGTTCGAGCAGGCCGTCCCCTCGCGGAGCACCAGCGGCGCGACCATGGTCGCGCCGTGCCGTCGCGCGAGGGCCGCGACGGCGAGGTGTGTGGGCCCTCCGATCGGCTCGGCGAACGGCGTGAGATCGAAGTTACCCGCGCGCGACACGTAGCCGGAGAGCGACTGCTCGGGCAGCAGCACGAGATCGGTCGCGGGCCCCGCGGCGAGCAGGTGATCGACGTCTGCCAGCACGCGGCGCGGCTCTCCCCAGGTCGCGGGGAGCTCGAGCACGGTCAGGCGCACCATCACAGTCTAGCTCGACGGCGCGTTCGCGACGCGCTACCTCGAGGCCCGATGGGTGCGCCCGCCGTGATCGCCAGCGAGATCCTCGACTGGGTCGAGCGCCTGCACGGCGTGGTGGACGAGCTCGTCGCGCCCGTCGCGAAGGCGAACGGCGCGCGCCTCAGTTGCCGCGCGGGCTGTCACGGCTGCTGCACCGACGGCCTCTCGGTCTTCGCCGTGGAGGCCGCTGTGATCGAGCGGCACCACGCGGCCTTGCTGGAGGAAGGGGTGCCGAACGAGCGCGGCGGCTGCGCGTTCCTCGACGATCATGGGGAGTGCCGGATCTACGGGCAAAGACCCTACGTGTGCCGTACGCAGGGGCTGCCGCTCCGCTGGCTCGAGCGCGACGACGATGGCGAGCCCGTGGAGGTGCGGGATGTCTGTCCGCTCAACGCCGCCGGCCCGCCGCTCGAGGAGCTCGCGGCGGATCATTGCTGGACGCTCGGCCCCATCGAGGAGCGCCTCGCGCAGCGCCAATCCAGCCTGGACGGGGGTGAGGGCCAGCGCGTCGCGCTCCGCAGCCTGTTCGCGGGCACGCGACGGCACCTACCGATCCTGGGTTGAGGTAACCTCTGCCGCGTGAGCCCCGCGATCACCAGCCTCCGCACCCCGCGCCTCATCCTGCGTTCCTGGCGCGAGAGTGATCGGGAGCCGTTCGCCGCGCTGAACGCCGATCCGCGCGTGATGAAGCACTTCCCGCGCGTGCTCACGCGGGCCGAGAGCGACGCGCTGGTGACGCGCCTGAACGACGCGATCATTACCCGCGGCTTCGGGTTCTGGGCGGTCGAGGTCCAGGCGAGCGAGGAGCTCATCGGCTTCGTCGGGCTCTCCGTCCCCTCGTTCGATGCGCCCTTCATGCCGTGCGTCGAGATCGGCTGGCGCATCGCGTTCTCGCACTGGGGCAAGGGGTTTGCTTCGGAGGGCGCGCGCGCCTCGCTCGATGCGGCGTTCGGCGAGCTCGGCCTCGCGGAGGTGGTCTCCTTCACGACCACCACCAACGATCGCTCGAAGCGCGTCATGGAGCGAATGGGCATGCGTCACGACGCGCGTGACGACTTCGACCATCCGGCGATCCCCGAGGGCCATCCGCTGCGGCGCCACGTGCTCTATCGCATCCGCGCGCGGTGACGAAACGCCCCGTTGGGGCGCTCGGGTCACGCGCCGCGGCCGGCGCTCGCGAGGATGACGGCGCTGCGCGCGCCCAGCTTCCCGCGGTCGTAGCTCCCGCAGGTGAAGAGAACGCGTTCGTCCTCGAGCACGTCGGTCTCCGCGCGCTCGGCGCCGAAGGTCACGAGCAGGCGGCGCTGCTCGGCCCCGTGGGTGCGCACCACCTCCAGGACGTTGCCTCGCGCCGTCGCATGCAGGTCCGCCCAGCCGCAATGCGCCGCAAGCACGAGGTCGGTGCGGCGCAGCGCGAGCAGCTCGCGGTAGAGCGCGTGCACGCCCTGATGGGGCTCCTGCGAGCGCTCGCTCCACTGCAGCTTCGATCGCTCGAAGGTCGCAGGCGCCTGCGGATCGGGGATCCGGTGGCGCGTCTCGGGATCCGCGAAGGCGGCAAAGGTGGCGAACTCCTCGCGGCGTCCCTTGCGGATCGCGTCTCCGAGGTCGCCGTGGTGATCGCTGAAGAAAAGGAACGGTGAGGACGCCGCCCACTCCTGCCCCATGAGGAGGAGCGGGATGGCGGGCAGGAAGAGCAGGAGCGCCGACGCCGCGGCGAAGGCGGAGAGATCCACGTCGTGCGCGAGCCGGCTGCCGTGCGCGCGGTTGCCGACCTGGTCGTGGTTCTGGAGGCAGTAGACCAGCTTCCCGGGCGGTACGCCCTGCGCGCGCAGCGAGGCGCCGCGCGGCTTGCCCTGCCACGGCGCGAACGGCTGGCCGGTGAACGTCCAGCCCTCGTTGATGGCCCGCGCGAGCGCGCCCAGCGTCGGCTCGTACGCGGCGTAGTAGCCGTCGCGTTCGCCGGTGAGGAGCACGTGGACCTGATGATGAAAGTCGTCGGCCCAGACGGCGTCCGCGCCGTCGTCGGTGATCACCCTGGGATCGTTGCGCTCGTCCTCGAAGAAGATGGCGCGCGGCGGGGTGAGCGCGTGCGCAAGATCGGTGATCTCGCGCAGCACGTGCAGCGGAGACGGGTCCACGATGGCGTGGGTCGCGTCGAGGCGGAGACCATCGAAGCCGTACTCCTCGAGCCAGTAGCGCGCGTTCTCGACGACCAGGCCGCGCATCGGCCCATGGGCAAAGGCCGGGGCGGCGCCCCACGGCGTCTCCACCTGCTCGTCGAAGTACTCGCGCGCGTAGCGCCAGAGGTAGTTCCCCGCGGGACCGAAATGATTGTAGACGACGTCGAGCATGACCGCGATCCCTCGAGCGTGCGCCGCGCGCACCAACGACCGCAGGTCTTCAGGGGATCCGTAGGGCGCGTGCGGGGCGTAGAGCGCGACGCCGTCGTACCCCCAGCCGTGCTTGCCGTCGAAGGCTGCGATGGGGAGCAGCTCGATGGCATTGATACCGATCTCGGCAAGCTCCCCGAGCTTCGCCTCCGCGCCGCGGAACGT
>JAYTBL010000128.1:0-5394 GCA_043736975.1 Polyangiaceae bacterium | reverse complement strand
GCTGCGCACCCGCTTGCTGGTGGGCGAAGTCACCCTCGGGGTGGGAATCGTCGCAGGCGTCGTCGCGACCATCATCTATCTCGTCGACCACCGTGCTGCACCGGCTCGCTGACCCGACGCCAGGGGGAGCTACTCGCCGCAAATGCAGGAGAGGTCGACCTTCGACGGGTCACCGTCGACGCTCCGCGGAGCACCGCGCCACTGCACTCGAGGGATCGCTCTCTGCGCTGCTTCCCGCCGCTTCGCTTGCGGCGAGCGAACGAAGCGGATCGTGACCGGCGGAACGCCGACGTTACGTCCGATGGGTCGTTCGAGATCGGGAGGCGCGAGGCTCGCCCGAGCTCGCGTCTTTGTCCATCGATCCGAGGCCGAGCGCCGGCTAGTCTGAAGGTGGAAGGGGCGAGCGAGATCGAGCGGCGCCATGCGCGTCCAGCATGAACTCGCTACCTCCCGCCATTCGTGATTGCAGTGAATCGAGGGGAATACGGCCACGATAAAGTTGTCCCGCCGTCGACTTTCCTCCGTGTGCATCGTGGCCCTCGCCGTAACGGCGTGCGTCTCTCACGACCCGTCGGAGGCGGCGTACGACATGGCTCCGGCAGGCCAGAATCGCGACGACGCAGCGGCGCCGAGCGACAGCGCGCTCGGCGACTCACGCTCGCTCGCACCGCCGCTGCCGGGTTGCCCCGCGGGAGCCGGGCTCTCCAACTGCGGACCGGACGGCCGGGAGAACTGCTGCACGAGCCCGCGGGTCGACGGAGGCGCGTTCGTGGTGCGAGCCGATGGTTCCGGTGCTGCTCCACCGCCAGTCGCGGGCAAGGTGAGTAGTTTTCGTCTGGATCGTTTCGAGGTGACGGGGGGGCGGTTCCGGCAGTTCGTGCATGGCCTGGTCGCGGGTTGGTCTCCCTCCGAAGGTTCGGGAAAGCACCGTCACCTCGCCGGCGGGAAGGGGCTCGCGACGAAGAACGGATTCGAGTCAGGGTGGGTTTCGGACTGGACGACGTATCTCGCGAGCTCGCAAGCGGCCTGGACGGCGAACCTCTCCTGCCCGTACGGAACGTGGACCGAGGCCGCCGGTGACCGCGAGGCCTTGCCGATGAACTGCGTGACCTGGTACGAGGCCTACGCGTTTTGCATCTGGGACGGCGGGTTCTTGCCAAGCATCGTCGAGCGCAGCTTTGCCGCGGTAGGCGGAAGCGAACAACGCATGTTTCCGTGGTCCAGCCCGCCGTCCTCGAACATCCTCGACTGCGCGCACGCAAACTACGGAGGCAGCAATTTTCCGCAAACGGCATGCGTCGGCGCCGGCCAGCTCGGGGTCCGCCACGGCGCGCCGGTCGGGGCTCGCTCGCCGCTCGGTGACGGCAGGTGGGGGCAGGCCGACCTGGCCGGGAATGTGACCGAGTGGGTGCTCGACAAGAGCGGCGATCCGCCGGACCCGTGCATCGATTGCGCGATCGAGGCGCCGGGCGTCGATGCGCCCGCCCTTTCGAACTTCAGCTACGGAGGTGACTTCACCACCGTGTACGCTGCGCAGCTGGGATCCTTCGGCCGCCCCCAGACGCCAGATAGTCGTGCGGCATGGATCGGCTTCCGTTGCGCGAGGGAGCCGTGATGGCACGGGAGCCCGGCAGACGTGAGCGACGCAGCGCGCTGATCGGCTCGAGACACTTCCTCGCGACCGCAAGTGTCGCGTGCTCCCTGGCCGCGTGCTCGCTGCTCGTCGATACCGGCGGCCTGTCGGCGCGAAGCGACGCCGCGACTCCGGACGACGGAAGCACCGCAGCCGACGGCTCTACCCCCGTCGACGGCGATGCCGGCCTGGACGGGTCATCGATCATTCTCGGACCGCCTCCGGGGTGCGGGAACGATGGCGGCGCGGGTCTATCGACGTGCGGTCCAGACGGGGGCTCCAGTTGCTGTGAAAGGCCGCTCGTCGCGGCAGAAGCGTCGTTCCGCCGCTGTGCCGACAACGTCGGCGACCCCGTGGCCAACCCCACTCGACTCGACCAGGACAATTGCTGCGCAGGCGCCACGCTATCGAGCTTCGCACTGGATCGCTTCGAGGTCACCGTCGCTCGCTTCCGCCGCTTTGCGGAGGCCTTCGCGGCCGGCTGGCGGCCGCAGGCGACGTCGGGGAAACATGCGCACCTGAACGAAGGTAAAGGACTGGCTCTGCTGCCGCTGGGCACTTTCGAGAGCGGCTGGAGTCTCGCCTGGAGCGACGTGCTCGTTGCCGCGCAGACCTCGCGCAGCGCTCATGCCTCATGTCCTGGCTCGAACTGGACGGATGGGCCTGGCGCCATGGACTCGCACCCCATCAACTGCATATCCTGGTACGAGGCGACGGCGTTCTGCATCTGGGACGGTGGATTCTTACCGAGCTTTGCCGAGTGGAACTACGCCGCCTCGGGGGGGAGCCAGGTTTCCGAGAAGGGCGAACGCGCCTATCCCTGGTCGAGCCCGGGGTATTCCCTGAGCATCGATTGCGCCCACGCGAACTTCGGGGGCGAGGCGTTTCCCGGGACGGCGTGCGAGGACGCTGGCCCATCCGCGATCGGGCGATCGTCGCCGGCGGGGAGCCGCTCTCCGGCGGGCGACGGCCGGTTCGGCCAGGCGGACCTGGCAGGAAACGTGGCCGAGTGGCTGTTCGACCGCGACGGTGCGCTCTACACGCCGTGCCTGGACTGCGCGGTCGACTCGAACGAAACGCCGCTTCGCCTCGCGCACGGTGGCAGCTTTGCGAGCACGTCGCGACAGCTGCGAACGAAGTACATCAAGACGGCGACCTACCGCGGAGGGCTTGCGCCTGAGACGCAATCCGCCAGCATCGGCTTTCGCTGCGCGCGGGTTCCGTGACCGGATCGATTTCCGCGCAACGGCTGCTGAGACCGCTAGCTCTCGTGGCATGCGTGGGTCTTGCCGCGTGCGCTCTACTCGTCGATACCTCGGGCTTCGTCGCCAGCCAGGCTGCGGAAGGCGGCAGTGTCGAGCCGGATGCCCCGCCGCTCCCGGATGGCGGCGCAGACCAGGTCGTCGAGGCGTCGACGGACGAGCGGCCCAAGCGGAGTTGCGAGGGTGGCGGGCCGGGCGCGACCACCTGCGGCCCCTTCGGAAGCGCGAACTGTTGCGAGAGTCCGCTCGTGAGCGGGGGCAGCTTCTTCCAGAGCTACGACGGAGTGAGCTTCACCGCGAAGACGCATCCCGCGGATCTCACCTCGTTCCGCCTTGATCGCTTCGAGGTCACGGTGGGTCGCTTTCGTGCGTTCGTCGAGGCGCGGTCGGCGGGCTGGGCCCCTGCCACGGGGGCGGGCCTTCATGCTCATCTCAACGCGACACGGGGGCTCGCGCTCCGGGCGGCGGGCGCCTACGAGCCCGGCTGGATCAGCACCTGGTCGAAGCCTGCGATCCTGGCAGACACCAAGGCGTCGTGGACGACGAAGCTCACCGATGCATCGACATGCTCGACGCCAACGTGGACGGACGCGCCGGGGACCGCCGAGACCAAGCCGGTGAGCTGCCTCACCTGGTACGAGGCGTACGCGTTCTGCATCTGGGACGGTGGCTTCCTGCCCAGCTTTGCCGAATGGCAATACGCTGCCGCCGGCGGAAAGGAACAGCGCGTCTACCCCTGGTCGTCGCCGCCGGACGCTGGCGACGCATCGATCACCTGCTCGAACGCAAACTACGCGCTGGAGCCGCCGATGGGATGTGAAGGCGGCAGCCTGCGCGTGGCCCCCGCCGGAAGTCGGTCTCCGAGCGGAGACGGCCGCTGGGGTCATGCCGACCTGGCGGGGAACCTCGCAGAATGGACGTTCGACCAGTTCGACGCGCCCCTGCCGGACACCTGCGCGGACTGCGCCTCGTTCTCGGGCGCGGCGCCCGCTGACACCGTGCGCGCGGCGCACGGCGGAGCATTCTCGAGTCGACGTGAGTTCGTCTACGCCGCGTCGGCTGCGGCGCAGAAGCCGAGCACCCGCTCCGGGGCAACAGGGCTCCGCTGCGCGAGAGTCCCGTGACACGAAGCGCGCGGCGTCGTGTGTCAGCTCGTGGTAGCGGACGCGGGCGCGTGCGTCGGCACGGCGGCGGCTCGTCGATCCGTTCGCGGCGTCTCGATCGCGCCTTTCAGGAAAGGTAGAGCGCCTCTCGTGGCGGACCGGGTCGCCAACGGTGCGCTACCCCGCACACGATGAGTCGGTGATCGCTCCACGAAAGGACTGGGTCGCGCCGCTTCGCTCGCCGTATCCTCGCGGTTCCACCGTGCGACGAGAAACCAGATTGCGACGTGTGCTCCTTCTCGGCGCGACCACCGCAGCGCTGTCACTCGGGTCGTGCGCGCTCCTCGTCGACACGAGCGGGCTCGTCGCGACCGAGGCGGACGACGGGGCGAGCCCCGCGGAAGGTTCGCTCGTCGACCAGCGCCTGCCGAGCGACGCGGGACCCATCATCGAGGCGGGCGCGGACGCGAACGTCCCGTTGCCCGCAAGCTGCCAAGGAGCGGCGGGACCAGGGATTTCCCGCTGCGGGCCCGACGGTGGAGAGAATTGCTGCTCGAGCCCGATGGTTGCGGGCGGCACGTTTCGCCGATCGTTCGATGGCAAGGTCAACGTCGACGGAACCCATCCAGCGACGGTCAGCGGCTTCCGCCTCGACCGCTTCGAGACGACCGTGGCGCGCTTTCGACGGTTCGTGACCGCGGCGTCGGCCGGATGGAAACCATCCGCGGGCGCCGGGAAGCACACGCACCTGCCTGGCGGAAGCCTTGCTATGGTCGGCACCGCGGGTGCCGAGCCAGGATGGGACACCGCGTGGAACGACAGGCTTGCAAGCGCGCCGGTTCAGTGGTCCGCGGAATTGACCTGCGAAGCTCCCCAGAATACCTGGACCGACCAGCCTGGAGTCAACGAGGCGAAGGCCATCAATTGTACGACCTGGTACCAGGCCTATGCATTCTGCATATGGGACGAAGGGTTCCTGCCCAGTGAAGCAGAGTGGAATTTTGCAGCTGCGGGCGGTGACGAGCAACGCCTCTTCCCATGGTCGAAGCCGCCCGCCGATTCGACGATCGACTGCTCGTATGCCAATTATGCCGACTATGACGCCGCCACGCAGTGCAACAGCAACGTCTTGATCCCTGGGTCATTCCCCAAGGGCGACGGCAGGTGGAGCCACGCAGACCTGCTTGGAAACGTCGTGGAGTGGACCCTCGACAGCTATCTTGACTACGTGAATCCATGCGTAAATGGCGTGAACCTTCTTCCGGCTACGTACACCTCGCTGCGCGGAGGATGCTTCTACGGCATTCCGGGGAGCCCCTACGTGAGCGGTCGCATCCTGGACATGCCGCAACGGGTAAGCCGAGGCTTCGGCGTGCGCTGCGCACGCTCGCCCTGA
>JAYTBL010000127.1:0-5395 GCA_043736975.1 Polyangiaceae bacterium | reverse complement strand
ACGAGGTCTGCGCGGGGTCGAACACCACGCGCACCACCTCGTTGTGCCCGGTTCGGCCGGAGCACACCTCGCGGTAGGTCGCGTTCGGCGTGAAGCCGCCCGCGTAGCCGACCTGCGTCGAGACCACGCCCGGCACCTGCCAGAGCTTCTTCTCGACGCCCCAGAAGCAACCGGCGCCGAAGATGGCAAGCTCGAGCCCTTCGGCGAACGGCTCACGCATGCGCGAGCCGAGCACCACGTGCTTCTCTCCGACGACGATGGGATCCGAGCGCCCCGGAAGTGCCTTGTCAGGCGTGGGAAGCGCGACCTTGTCTTGTGTGAAGAAACCCATGCGTTGTTCTCCTCAGGTGGGGAATTTGTATCCTCGTTCTACGCTGCACACCCGTACTTCGTATCGCTCATAGAACGTGTCACGTCCACGTGCCTGGAGTGTGGCGTGGGCCGGGACGTCCTTGAAGGTACGGATGGCCTCGAGCGAGTCCCAGTACGACACCGAGATCCCGGATCCGTCAGGGTTTCTCGCGCTCTCGAAGCCGAGGTAGCCGGGCTGCTGCGCAGCAAGCTCCTCCATGGCATCGGCGGCAGCGCCGTAGCCGTCGTCACCGTTCGCGCGGCGCTGCGACGTGAAGATGACCGCGAAGCAGTGCTGCGCGCTCGTCGGATCCGGCGCGCGCTCGGTCCTGGGCGCAGCGTTCAGCGCGGCCACCTCGGCCGCCGCGGACGCCTCCCACTCCTGCATCGCGGGCAGCGCGAGCAGCGCGTCGCAGTACGCGCGCGCGGCGGGGTCGGCGATCGCGACGTCGTAGGTGCGGAATCTCCACGCGACCGGCGCGAACATCGCGTCGGCGATCGAGAAGCGGCCGAAGAGGAAAGGTCCCCCCGGTCGACGCGCGCTGGCGGCGCGGGCGCGGCAATCGCTCCAGAGCGCGAGCACGCGGACCACGTCGCCCTCGGTCTCTCGGCTGAGCGAGCGGCGCGGGAAGCGCGCCATCACGTCCATCGAGAGATCGCGCCGCAGGCCCTCGAACCCGGAGTGCATCTCCGCGCTCACCGCCCGCGCCAGCGCGCGCTCGGCCTGGTCCTCGGGCCACAGCTGCTTGTCCGGAAAGAGCTCCGCGACATACTCGCAGATCGCGAGCGAGTCCCAGATCGCGACCGCGCCGTGGTGGAGCGCCGGGACGCGACCGGATGGCGAGAGCGCGAAGATCGCCTCGCGCCAGCCCGGCGTCTCGAACGGGAGCACGCGCTCGTCGAACGTGATGCCTGCGTGGCGGAGCAGCACCCAGGGCCGCAGCGACCACGAGGAGAGGTTCTTGTTGCCGAGCAGCAGCAGGAGCTTCGCGTCCGCCATGCCTCGTTTTACCCGCTCAGGCTGGATCGCGCGATCGTCGGATCGCGCCGCGCAAGGCGAACCGAACTGCGTAAGTGCATGATCTTGATGGACTTCGCTGAAGCTTACCTGCGAGCACAGTGTGTGCATCAACTATCCCTATGTCCTTCGGCTCGATCTCGCCCCGCGCGCTTCGCCTGCTCGCGTTGACCGCGCTGGCCTCCTTCGTCGTGACCGCGGTCGGCTGCAGCGCCGACTCGACCGTCGGTGAGGAGGAGGAGGAGGACGAGGAGGGCGCCACCCAGGATCCGCTCTCGTCGCCCGCGGCGTCCGGACCCGTCGAGTTCGCGGCCGCGTGCCGCGAGGGAACGAAGATCACGATCGCCGCGGTCGGTGACGTGCTGCTCCACTCGCCGCTCCAGCAGCAGGCGTACAGCGCGGCCGACGGTCATCACAGCCTCTGGAAGAACGTGGAGCCGCTCCTGTCGCGCGCCGACATCACGTACGGCAACCTCGAAGGCCCGTGCGCCGAGGGCGTCAGCACCGGCGGCGAGGCGCGCGACCCCGGCAAGGTCTTCGACAACCGCGTGTATTCGAGCTACCCGCAGTTCAACTATCACCCGTCGCTCATCGGCGCGCTCAAGGAGAGCGGCTTCGACGTCGTCTCCACCGCCAACAACCACGCGCTGGATCGCCGCACGCTCGGCGCCGACCGCACCATCAAGAACCTCCGCGCCGCCGGGATGCCCTTCACCGGGACGCGCGCCTCGAACGAGCCCGAGGCGTCCTGGTACACGATGACCGAAGCGAAAGGCGTGCGCGTCGCGTTCGTCGCGTGCACGTTCTCGACCAACGGCATCCCCGACCCCAAGAACCAGGTTCTCTCCTGCTACGAGGACAAGGCTACGCTCCTCGCCACCATCCGCGGCCTCGCGGGGCGACCGAACGAGGTCGACGCCATCGTCGTCACGCCGCACTGGGGCGTCGAGTACAAGCACTCGCCCGAGGCGCAGGAGAAGAAGCTGGCGCGCGAGATGCTCGACGCCGGCGCGCTCGTGGTCCTCGGGAATCACCCGCACGTCGTGCAGCCGATGGAGAAGGTCACCACCGCCGACGGCCGCGAGGGCTTCGTCATCTACTCGCTCGGCAACTTCGTGAGCGGGCAGAAGAGCGTCGCCAAGACCTCGTCGGAGATCCTCTACGTCGGCCTGACCAAGGGCTCGGGCGGCAAGGTCACGGTCAACGGCGTCCGCCACCTGCCGCTGCAGATGAAGACCGGCCCCTGGACGTCGCTGCCGGCGACCGGCGAGAGCCTCGCGCTCACCACGCGCATCCTGGGCGAGTGGAACCGCATCGGACCGAACGACCCGCTGGTCACCAACCCCGGGTGCCGCTGAGCCGAGCGCTCAGCCGACTGCGGTTCCTAGCAGGTGACCGATGAGCGCGGTGACCGCCATCGCCGCGCCGCCGCCCAGCAGCACGCGGATCGCCGCGCGTCCCATGGGCGCGCCGCCCAGCCGCCCCCCCAGCGCGCCGAGCACGCCCAGCCCCACCAGGCTCACCCCCGCGACCGCCGCGATGCGGAGCGACGGCGGCGCGACGAGCAGCGCCACGATGGGGAGCATCGCCAGCACGGCGAAGCTCGCGGCCGAGACCGCCGCGGCCTGGACCGGTCGCGCCATCGTGTCGGGGTGGAGACCGAGCTCGTCCCGCAGGTGAACGTCGAGCCGGCTCTCGCTCGCGCTCAGCTGCTCGGCCACCTTCTGCGCGAGGTCGGCGTCGAGCCCGCGCCTGCGGTAGATGCCGGCAAGCTCCTCGAGCTCGCCCTTGGGATCGTTGGCGAGCTCGCCCTTCTCGCGCGCGATGTCCGCGTTCTCGGCGTCACGCTGCGAGCTCACCGAGACGAACTCACCGGCCGCCATCGAGAGCGCGCCGGCGACGAGGCCCGCGATGCCCGCGATGAGCGTGGCCTCCTTGGTCCCGTTCGCCGCCGCGACGCCCATCATCAGGCTCGCTGTCGAGACCACGCCATCGTCGGCGCCGAGCACGGCGGCGCGTAGCCAGCCACCGCGCTCTCCCACATGTCGCTCAGGATGTCGCTTCACACGCCCCTTCTAGCACCTGGCGCAGAAGTACTTCGCGTCGTGCTCGCCACGGGCGACCCCGGTGACGGGTCGACGCGCGGGCAACGCCGTCAGTACGTACACCGACACGCTCGGAAACTTCGTGGTGACCTCGGGGCGGCCGTTGAATCCGTCCGCTCGCTTACCATCTCCTACCGCGGGGTCGGCTCTGACCATCGAAGATCTCGGCTCGAGCAGTACGCTCGTCGCTGCGGTCGAGGGGCCGCGCGGCGCATCCGCCGGGCCGCTCCTGCAGCGCTCGTCCGTTCTGCAGCGCACCGGGACGCCGGACTGGCTCGGGCTCGCAGGGGAGCGGTTCACCTGCGTCGAGCGCCTCGGGGAGGGCAGCGAGGGCGATGTCTGGCGCGCTTTCGACCGCGACCTGGGACGCTTCGTCGCCGTCAAGCGAGCCCATTCGCAGGACGTCACGCGCTTCGCCTCCGAGGTGCGCATCGCAGGAGCGCTCGAGCACCCGGCGATCGTCGCGCTGCACGATGTCGGGATCGATGCCGCCGGGCACCCCTACGTCGTGATGCGCCTCGTGGAAGGGAAGTCGCTCGAGCAGATCATCGATGACCTCGCCGCAGGCGATCCCGAGGCGCACGCCGTCTACTAAACCCGCGAACGTGCTGGTGGGGCGCTTCGGCGAGGTATTCCTCACCGACTGGGGGATCGCGCGGACCGCAGCTTCCGCGCAGTCCGCCGCCGTCTCTGGCACGCCCGCCTACATGGCGCCCGAGCAGGTCCGCGGGCAGCCCATCGATGCCCGCAGCGACGTCTACGGTCTCTGCGCGTTGCTGTACGAGCTGCTCACGCTGCGCCCGTCGATCGACCTGCCGAGCGCGACCCTCATGGAGGTTCTACTGGCGGTCCCCACGCACCGCTCGCCGCATCCGAGCGACCTGGTCTCGGTCCATCAGGCGCGCGTCCCGATGGACCTCGGTTGGTTCGTGATGAAGGGCCTGGAGAAGGCGCCCGAGCGGCGCTTCACGAGCGTCACCCAGATGCTCGCGCGCATCGAGCGGCGCGCGGAAGGGCGGGTGCCGATCCAGTGCAGCCAGACCCTCATGAAGCGGGGCCTGGGAGAGCTGATGCGCCTCGTCGAGCGCCGGCCCGCGTCGCTGCCGCTCGCCGTGCTCGCGGTGGTCGTCGGGTACGCGCTCCTGGCGCTCCGCTGAGCAGCTCCGCTACCCCGCTACTTCTTCTTCGCGGCAGGCGCGGCGGCCTTTTTCGCGACCGCAGGCGTGGCCGGCGCGGCGGCGGAGGCTGCGGTGGGGGCGGCGGGCTTCGCCGTGACCGTGAGCTTGCCGCTCATCATCTCGCAGTCGATCTTCGCGAACTCCTCGTCGACCTTGAAGACCGCGTCGGCGGCCTGGGTGCCAGCGTAGTAGAAGATCTTCGAGTCGCTGGTGGCGCAGTTCGCGAACTGCTTGTCGCCGGGGCACGCCGTCATCACCCACTTGCCCTCGGTGGCCTCGCAGCCGCCCTTCTGGATGGTCGCGACCAGATCTTCCTTGATCGAATACTCGCTGCACTTGCCGGCGTTCGCGAGCTTCTGGCAGGAGCCGGTCTTCGCAGCGGCCGACGTGGTGGAGGTCGTCTCGCCGGCGCCGCCGGCTTCGTCCTTCTTCCCGCACGCGACGAGGAAGAGAGCGACCAGACCGGTGAAAATGGTCTTCGTGATGATCGTTGACATCGTGGACTCCGAAGATTGAAAGAGTGGATGCAGGCTGCGTCAGCGTGCGCTCCACCATGTGCAGCGCGCATGCCAGGCAAGATCCTCGCGATCTGCACGACTTCAGCGCGGCGCGAGCCGGCGCCGGACCCACTTCGACACTGCGACCGGGTCGCCGAGGACCCGCCGCGGATCTAGAAGCGGAGAATGGCGTTGGGCTGGAGCGCCGTCGCGGCGGGGCGGAGCGACGGGGAAATGAGCCAAAGG
>JAYTBL010000126.1:0-2079 GCA_043736975.1 Polyangiaceae bacterium | reverse complement strand
TCGAAGTAGCATGCGTGCATGGTGGGGGTTCCTTCAGACGTTCCGCGTGACCGAGATGACCGCGCGCTCCGAGTGCCCAAGGCTCGAGCGAGCCTTGAGGAGCAGCGGCGTGACGAGGAGCGCTACGAGCGTCGCCACCAGCAGGCCGAGCGGTAGCGACATCTTGACGCCAGCCTTCGCGGCGAGCTCCTCGGCGCGCGTGGTGCGGCGCTGGCGCGAGATGGTGGCCTGGATGGAGAGCACCTCGCTGAGCGGCGTCCCCTTCTCCTCGGCCTGCACGACGGTGTGCACGAACTCCTTCACCGCGTCGGTGGGCACGCGCTCGGCGAGCTCGACGAGCGCGCTCCTACGCGTGTGCCCCAGGTTCAGGTTCTGGAGCAGGTACTCGAGCTCCTCGGTGAGCGGATCGTCGGGCAGCGCACGCGCGACGTAGTTGCGAATACCGCCGGGAAAATCGAGGCCGGCGCTCATAGAGAGCGTGAGCGCATCGACCGCGTAGGGCAGCGAGCGCCCGATGCGATGGCGGCGCTCCTCGGCGAGCGTGAGCAGCTGCATGTAGGGCCCGATCGCGCCCGCGGTGGCGAAGCCCATCGTGGCGAGGCCGTGGGTGCCGGCAGTGAAGTCGACGCCGGTCCCCAGCGCCGCGCCCAGCAGCGTGGAGAGGAAGCAGATCGCGATCACCTCCTCGGGCAGGAGGCCGAGGTAGTCGCCCGAGAACAGGATCTGCCGCTCCAGGTGCCGCGCGAGGAAGCCGGGCATGACGCGGCTGAGGCGCACCCCGAACCAGCGCACCAGCGGCTCGACCGCGGTCCACCCCTCGCTCTTCGCGAGCGCCTCCATGCGCTTCATGCCACGGCGCCCGAGGCGCTCGTTGATGCGGCTCTCGGTGCTCGCGACCTTGTAGGTAGCGACGCCGATCGACAGCGCGCCGAAGCCGATGGCGGCGATGCGGAAGAAGACGAAGCTGAGCATCAGAGATCCACCGAGATGATCCGACGTGCTGCAATCAGCGAGCCGCAGTAGGTGATCATCGCGCCGCCTACACACACGTAGCCGGTGATGCCGTTCGTCATGAGCGGCTCGAAGTAGCGGTCGTCGAGGCGCCACGCCGCGAAGCACAGCGCGAACGGCGCGATGCCCATCGCCCACAGCTGCATGCGGCCCTCCGCGGTGCGCTGCCGGAGCACTCCCTCGAGGCGCTCCAGCTCGCGGAGGGTGGCGGCGGTGGTCTCGAGGGTCTTGATCAGGTTGCCGCCGACCTGCCGGCCGATGAGCAGCGACACCAGCACCGTCGCGAGCTTCGGGCTGCGCGCGCGCGTCACCACCGTCTGCAGCGCCTCGTCGAGAGCGCGGCCGAGGCGCGTCTCCTTCAGCGCGAGCTGGAACTCCTGGGCGATCGCGCCGTCCATCAGGTGGGCGACGTGATCCAGCGCGTTGCCGATGGCGGGCGTCGCCTTCAGCGCGTTCGCGAGCGTGAGCGCGAACGAGCCGGCCTGCGCGTCCAGCTCGGCGATGCGCTTCCTGGTGCGCCGCTCGAGGACCACCGCCGGTCCGATGGCGATGGCGACCACCGCGACGTACCAGAACGGCAGGCGCCCGAAGGCGCCGAGCCCCGAGCAGAACAGGATGCTCATCAGCTGAACGCCGACGATGGGCTCGGCGGGGCGAAACAGGTGGAGCGCGCGCATGCGGCGCCGCAGGTAGTCGGTGTACTTTCCCCAGTAGAAGAAGACGACGCCCTTCTTCGTGCCCACCATCGCGAACACCACGAGCGCGAGGGCAACGGTGAACGCGCCCATCGCAAACCACTTCCACGAGAGCGCCGAGAGATCGCGCGTGATCAGGGTCTTCATTCGGCGCGCGCCAGGTTGGTGGGGCCCTTGGCCTTGGCGATGAGCGGGCGGACGGTGACGTTCGCGCGCTTGGTCGGCAGCTCGGTGATGGCGGGCACGTTCTCGCTGATGCTCTGGTCGTCGGGGCTGCGGAGGACCGCGATCACCGGGCCCTTCTGCGCGGCGAGCGCGATGGTCTGCGACTCCTGCAGCGTGACGGCGATGGTGACGAGCTGCTCCTCGGAGG
>JAYTBL010000125.1:0-2080 GCA_043736975.1 Polyangiaceae bacterium | reverse complement strand
ACAGCGGGACCGAGGTGCTGCCCGGCGTGAAGGGGATCGGCGCGAAGGGGGCGACCGCGCTGATCGCGGAGCACCGCACCATCGCCGCGGCGATGCAGCAGGTGGAGACGCTCGAGGGGCGGCTGGGCAAGGCGCTGCGGGCCTCGCCCGAGGGCGTCCTCCGCGAGCTCCGGCGCGCGCACCTCGATCGCACGCGTGCGCTGCCGATCACGCTGGGCGCGCTCGCCTACGCGCCGCCCGGGGCGAAGCCGCTCAACGCGCTCTACGAGCGGCTCGGCTTCGCGGAGCTCCTGGTCGCCGACGGCGGCGCGGCGCGCGCCGAGGCCTGCGAGGACGAGGGCGACGTGGCGGCGGCGCTGGCGAAGATCGCCTCGCGCGAGCCCCTCGCGATTCACGCGCTGCTCGAGGACCCGGCGCCGGTGCGCGCCGCGATCGCCGGCGTCGCGCTGGCCGACGGGAAGGGGACGTCGTTCTACGTGCCGTTCGCCAGCAAAGGCTGGCGCGTGCTCGCAGCGTGGCTCGAGGACGAGCGCGCGCAGAAGATCGGACACCACCTGGTCGCGGTCGACGTCGAGCTGCGGCGCGCGGGGATCACGCTGCGCGGCATCGTCGGCGACTCGGCGTGCGCCTCGCATCTCACGCAGCCCAGCAACTGGGCGCCCCACGATCTGCCGGTCATCGCCAAGCAGGTGCTGGGCCGCGCGCTTGCCGATGAGGAAGCGGTGCGCGGCGTGGGCAAGCAGCGCAAGGCCTGGAGCGCGCTCTCGCCGGGTCGCGCGGCGGACTTCGCCGGGCAGTACGCGGATGCGTCGGCGGCGATCTGGCAGAAGCTCGCGCCCGGCCTCGATGCCCAGCAGCTCGCGGACTACCTGGCGATCGGCGACGTCTGCGTGCGCATGGAGCTGACCGGGCTGCTCGTCGATCCCGCGGAGCTCGATCGCGCGGAGGCCGCGTTCGCCGCGATCGAGCGCGAGCTCCAGGGGCAGATCGACGCGCTGGCCGGCCACTCGTTCAACGTGAGCTCGTCGAAGCAGCTGGGCGCGGTGCTCTTCGAGGAGCTGAAGCTGCCCATCGTGCTGCGCACCAAGACCGGCTGGAGCACCGCCATCGAGGCCCTGGAGCGGATCGAGAACGCGCATCCCATCGTGCCGCTGGTGCTCCGGTGGCGGGCGCTGCGGCGCCTGCGCGACAACTGGGTCAATTCGCTGCGGCGCGCGATCGACACCGATGGTCGCGTGCACTCGCGCTTCCACCAGGCGCGCTCGTTCTCGGGGCAGATCATCAACTCGAACCCCGACCTGGGGCGCGTTCCGGGACGGACGCCCGAGATGGCGCGGATCCGCCGCGCGTTCGTGGCGGCGCCTGGTCGCCTCCTCATGTCGGTGGACTTCAACCAGCTGGGCCTCCACGTGCTCGCGCACCTGACGAACGATCCCGCGCTGGTCGAGCCGCTCGCGCGCCGCGCCGACATGCACGTGCTCACCGCCGCGGCGATCCTCGAGCGGCCGCCCGAGACCATCACGACCGAGGAGCGGCAGCTCGGCAAGGTCGTCAACTTCGCCACCTTCGCCGGGCAGGGGGCGAGCGCGCTCGCGCTCTCGCTGGGTATCACCGCGCCGGAGGCGAAGGCATACATCGCGCGCTTCGATCTCCACTACGCGAAGGTGCGCGCGTTCCAGGACGAGCAGCTGCGCCTCGCGGAGGAGCAGGGCTACATCGTGACCATCGCCGGCAGAAAGTGGCCGATCGGCGATCTCACGTCCCTCGATCCGCAGCTGCGGTCGTACGCCGAGCGCCTCGCGCGCCGCGCCACGCACGAGGCGTCGGTCCAGGATGTCTCGCGGCGCGCGCTGCTCGAGGCGGATCGCGCGATCCGCCGCGAAGGCCTGGGCACCGTGCCGGTGCTGCAGATCCTCGACGAGGTCCTCTTCGACGTCCCCGAGGCCGAGCTCGCCGCCGCCGCGCGCATCTGCGCCGACGCGATGAAGCACGCGTACGTGCTCGAGGTGCCGCTGGTGGTGGGCGTGGAGGCCGGCAAGAACTGGGCGGATCTCGAGCCGCTCGCGCTCTGACCGCTGCC
>JAYTBL010000124.1:0-5413 GCA_043736975.1 Polyangiaceae bacterium | reverse complement strand
GGCGAGGATCGCGTTGATTGTTTCGTCGAGCGGGCGGTCGAGGCGCACGCTGATGACGTTCGCGATGGGAAGGTCGGTGCTGCCGGTGGTCTCGCGGGCCCGAGCCTCTTGGCGGAGCGCGGCAGGCAGATCGGCGACGCGAACCTGCTTGCCCTCGCGCAGGACGCAGACCAGCTCCACGACGTTGCGAAGCTCCCGGATGTTTCCGGGCCACGAGTAGCCGAGAAGCGCGCTGGTCGTGGCGCGGGCATACTTTGGAGCGACCGTGCCGTGACGCGCGGAGAGCTGCGCGGTGAACTGACGCACGAGCGGCGCGATGTCTCCCTGCCGGTCGCGCAGAGGAGGGATCGCGAGCGAGATCCCCTGCAGGCGGTAGAAGAGGTCCGCGCGGAACCGTCCGGCCTTCACCTCGTCTTCCAGTGGGCGGAGCGTCGCGCACACCAGCCTCGCATCCACCGTGATCTTCACCGTCCCGCCGACGCGCATGAACTTGCGGTTCTCGAGGAACCGCAGCAGCTTCGCCTGCATGGCGAGCGGCATCTCGCCGATCTCGTCCAGGAACAGCGTTCCTCCGCCGGCCGCCTCGAGCTTGCCCAAGGCGCGCGACGTCGCGCCGGTGAACGCGCCCTTCTCGTGGCCGAACAGTTCGCTCTCGAAGAGGGCCTCCGGGATCGCCGCGCAGTTGATGGGGACGAAGGGCCCGCTCTTGCGATGCGAGAGCTCGTGGATGCGGCGGGCGAGCACCTCCTTGCCCGTGCCGCTCTCGCCGACCAGCGAGAGGGCCACCTCCTTGGGCGCGACCGCGCGCAGGATGCGATCGAGCTCGCGCATCGATGGAGAGCTCATCACGGGCTCGAAGACGACGTCGGCGGCCCGTTTCGCGCCCGGCAAGCCTGGACGCTAGCGGGCCGCGCCGCTCCTTGTCTATGGCATTGTGCCGTAACATCGGTCCATGAGCTTCTTGAATATGACTTCATGTCGCTCTTCCGCGCTTTGCGTGCCATCGCGCACCATCGATGGCTGGGCGCCGAGGAATGCAGCCTCGGCCCGACGGGTATGCGTCTTGCTCGAGGCCCGAACGATGTCGATGTCGGAGGACGTACAGCGAGCGGACGCGCCGGTTCGCGATTCATGGCAGATCGCGAGGGCGCTTCGCTCCGGAGTCATCGTGGACGATCGGGTCTTCGATGCCGTCTTCCCGCTCTCGGCGCGCGTCCGGTCGACGCTGTACTGGACGCCAGTGGAGGTCGCCGTGCGAGCCGCCAGCCTGCTCGCGAACCGCGCGGGCGCGACCATCCTCGACATCGGCTCGGGGGTCGGGAAGTTCTGCATCGTGGCGAGCGCTGCGGCGAACGCGAACGTCCGCGGCATCGAGCACCGTCCGCACCTCATCGAGATCGCGCGCGAGGCCGCGCGGCGCATCGGGGTGACGGCGACGTTCGACAGCGGCGCGATCGGCGAGCAGGACGCGGCCGAGATCGACGGGTTCTATCTGTACAACCCATTCGCGGAGAACCTGTGCAGCACGACCGAGGCCCTCGACACCACCGTGGAGCTGAGCGTGAAGCGGTTCCGTCGCGATGTGGCCGCGACGGTGCGCCTCCTCTCGACGGCGCGCATCGGGGCGCGGGTCGTCACCTACTGCGGCTTCGGCGGCGAGCTGCCGGATGGCTTCGTGCTCGTGCTGCGCGAGCGGTGCGCGGGGAACCACCTCGAGCTGTGGGTGAAGAACGCGGAGTCGGAGCCCGCGCCCGAGCTCTGACCGCGCCCGCCCTCCGGCGTGAGCGGTGCCGCAAGGCAGCGTCGCTCGCGCGCGCCGTGACACGGCTGTCGCGAACCGAGGGCCCGAATCACCTGCGATCGGCGATGATCGCGCGGATCTTCGGGCATTGCGCGAGGGCACGGACGTTGCTCGAGGGACCGGCAATGACCTCGCATCGCCTTCGTTCGCTGCTCGTCGCTGCCTCTCTGCTCGTGCCCGCGGTCGCCCACGCGCAGGCGACACCGGCCACGCCGCCTTCCGTGCCCTCGGGATCGGTCACGCGGACCGCAGGCGAATACACCACCGTCATCACCGAGCGTGGTGAGCTCAGCGAGCTCGAGGCCCGCACCGCCGCCGATATGATCGGCGGCGAGCTGGTGAAGCACAAGGCGCGCCCCGGCAGCTACGACGTCAGCTTCGGCCGACTCGGCTCACGCACGCGGCTCGTGATCTCGAACGGCGGCGAGACGCGCGAGGCGTGGATGGCATCGCTCGACGAGCTGCAGCCCGCCAGCGCGCGCACCGTGGAGGCGCTCTCGACGGGCCGCACCGTCGGCGAGACCGAGAACGTCGACAACGTGCTGGCCTCGGAGACCACGACGCGCCGCACCAAGCCCGGCCAGCTCGGCGCCGGTCTCAACCTGATCGGCGCGACGCCGGTGGGCGTCCCGTCTAGCCTCTCCACGGGCTTCGGGGTCTTTCTCCACTACAACACCGCGCGCTACTCGCTGGTCGCGGAGGGTCGCGCGGTCGGCATCGGCAGCTCGGACCAGAAGCTCGCCGAGGTCTCCGCAGGCATCGGCGCTCGCTTCTTCTTCAGTGACGCCGAGTTCTCGCCGTTCGCCGGGGGCGGCTTGCAGGTCGCCTACTACAATCTCTCGAAGTCCGACGCGGGCGGCTCGGGCGCAGGGGCGTATGCCGAGCTGGGTCTGGCAGGGCTGCGCTCCAACAAGGTCGGCGTGTACGCGACGGTCCGCGGCGCGGCGCCGTTCTTCATGATCGCGGACGACAAGTACGTCGTCCCCCTGACGTTGAACCTGGGGCTCACGTTCCTCTGATCCCGCGCCCCGGGGTCATCATAGCGAGCGGAAGAACGACCAGCTCGCCTCGGCGGCCTTGGCCCAGATCTGATGACCCATACCAGGGACGGTGCACGCCACGACGGGGCGGCCTTCGGCGCAGCCGTTCAGCGTGACGCAGGGCGCGGGTTCGCGGGGCGTGCTCTCGGTCGCGCAGGCGTTCTGCACCCGCCAGTGGCGAACGCACTTTTCGCCGGCGATGGGCGGGACGGTGCTATCGCCGTCGCCGTGGATGATCATCGCGGCCGGCGGCTTCGTCGTGCAGCCGGTGAAGATGCCGCGACCGTCGAAGTCGCTGCGGGAGTTAGAATAGGGTCCGCCGCCGGCGTTCGACGCGATGCCGCGGACCAGGTTGCCGCGATGGCAGGCCAGCTGATTGGCAAAGAAACCGCCGCGGCTGAAGCCGAACAGGAAGATGCGCCGGGGGTCGATGCAGGCCTTGCGAGCGACGTCAGCCACCAGCTCGTCGAAGAAGACGTAGTCCTGGTTGTCGGCGGGCAACGTCTCGAGATCCCACTCGCGGTTCTTGCCGTCGGGATAGACGAGGATGGCGCCGTTGTCGGTCACGCGCTCGAAGCCGGCCGAGCGCATGCTCGCGCCGCTTCCGCCGTCCCCGTGGAACGCGACGACCACGGGTAGTGGAGCGGTCGGCGTGGCCGTCAGCGGGACGTGCAGGAGGTAGGCGCGCTGGCCGTGCGAGCCCGCGAAGCCTTGCTCCGAGTCGCCGCGCGCTGCGGCGGCCTTGCCGTCGCAGGTGGCGAGGCTCTCGGCCTTCACGGTCGCACCGCCCACCGCCGCCGGGGGCGGACGCGGGCCCTCGCTGCGGCAGCCGTGGCAGCCGAGCGGCGCCAGCATGCTCAACGCCGCGAGCGCCAGCAGCTCGACGATTCGCCCCCGCTTCGCCTCGGCCATGGGCCGAGCATAGCGCGCCGGCCGACTGTCGCGAATGACCACAGGGCCCGCCTCCGGCGTGGGCTTATGCTCGGCAGTCCATGGAAGCTCTCGTCTCGCTCCTCACGCTCACGCTCATGGAGGTGGTGCTCGGCATCGACAACATCGTCTTCCTCTCGATCCTCGTCAGCGCGCTGCCCGCCGAGAAGCAGAAGACGGCGCGCTTCGTGGGGCTCGGTCTCGCGCTGGTCGCTCGGCTGGGGCTCCTGCTCGGGATCAAGTGGGTGATGGGGCTCGAGGCAGCCCTCTTCCACTGGTCATCGGTGGGGTGGATTCCTCCCGGCTGGGTCGAGAACCACCATGTCGACGTCGTCACGGGCCGCGACATCGTCCTCATCGTCGGCGGGATCTTCCTGCTCGGGAAGAGCGTCACCGAGATCCACAAGAAGACCATGGGCGGCGAGAGCGACGAGGTCGCCTCCAAAGCGAAGGGCGCGTCCTTCGCGTCGATCCTCGCGCAGATCGTGGTGCTCGATCTCGTCTTCTCGCTCGACTCCGTCATCTCGGCGATCGGGATGGCGAAGGAGGTGTGGGTCATGATCGTCGCGATGGTGGTGGCGGTCGCGTTCATGGCCACGTTCGCGGGCAAGGTCTCGCGGTTCATCGATACCAATCCCACCTTCAAGATGCTCGGCCTGAGCTTCCTGATGATGATTGGCATTCTCCTCTTCGCCGAGGGCGTGGGGACACCGATCAACAAGAACTACGTGTATGCGGGGATGGCGTTCTCGCTGCTGGTGGAGGTCCTCAACATGCGAGCGCGCAAGAAGACCAGCTCCCACCCGGCGTGACGCTAACGCGTCGCTGGCCGGTGGGACGCGCACTCTGCTGCGTCGGGTCATCGGTGAGCAAATCACCTTTCGGCAGATCGGAGGGCGATCGCCTCCGTATAGGCGCCGATGAGCTTCCGTCGTCCCGGTTCGGTGGTCCTTCTCCTCTCCTGTCTCCTCGGGACCTCCTGCGCCCGGCCGGCGCGGCCGCTCGCTGCGCCCGAGTCCGCGCACGGGGCGCTCGCGCCCACCGGGGCGTCGGTGGAGGTAGTTCAAGGTGCGCGCCTCGAGATCGCCAGCGCCACCACGCCGAGCGTCGTGCGGACCGACAAGGAGCAGGAGGTCGTCGTGCGCGTGCGACTCCATGGTCTGCCGCTCACCGGGAAGAAGCGGCCTCCGCTCAACCTCGGCCTGGTCCTCGACACCTCGGGCTCGATGGAAGGCGCGCCGATCGAGCAGGCTCGCGCCGCCTGCGCCCTGCTCCTCGATCTCGTCGCCGAAGGGGACACGGCCTCGGTGGTGACGTTCGGCTCCTACGCGAAGGTCATCGTGCCCGCCGTGCGCATCACGAAGGAGAGCCGCGCCAAGGCGAAGGGGTCGCTGAGCGAAGTGGTCGCCGAGGGCACCACCGACATGGCGTCGGGCCTCACCGCCGGGCTCGCGCAGGTGCGCGCGGTGGCCACGCCGGACAGCGTCAATCGCCTGGTGCTGGTCGGCGACGGCGTGCCCAACGACGCGTCGCCGGTGCTCGCGCTCGCCGATCAAGCGAAGGGCGAGCGCACGCCCGTGACCGTGCTCGGCCTCGGCAACGACTTCGACGAGACGCTCATGACTGCGCTCGCGCAGCGCTC
>JAYTBL010000123.1:0-2084 GCA_043736975.1 Polyangiaceae bacterium | reverse complement strand
GGCGCACGCGGCGCGCGACCAGCAGGATCTGCCGCTGGATGACGGGAACGCGCTCGGGCGGGAACTCGACGCCGAGATCCCCGCGCGCCACCATCACGCCATCGGACGCGGCGACCACGCTCTCGAGGTTCTCGACCGCGTCCGGCGTCTCGATCTTCGCGATGACCGGCGTGGGCTTGCCCCACGCCTGGCAGATCTCGCGGACCAGGCGCAGGTCCTCGGCGCGGCGCACGAAGGAGAGCGCGACGTAGTCGACGCCCTGCGAGAGGCCGAAGCCGAGGTCCTCCTTGTCCTTTTCGGTGAGCGCGCTGATGCGGAGCGTGCGCGTCGGCAGGTAGACGCCGATCTTGCTGCGCATCCCGCCGCCCTGCGTGACCGTCGCGACGACCTTCTCGTCCTCGATGCGCGTCACCTGGAGCACGATGCGACCGTCGTCGAACATGATGCGGTCGTTGAGGCGCACGTCGGCGGCGAGGCCCTCGTACGTGATGGGGATGCGATCGGGCGAGCCCTTGGTGGTGATGTCGCCCTCGACCAGGACGATCTCCGCGCCAGTCTTGAGGTCGAAGGGCGCGTCGAAGGTGCCGGTGCGGATCTTGGGGCCGCAGAGATCCTGGAGGACCGCGACCGTCTTGTTCATCTCGGAGCAGGCCTGGCGGAGCCGGGCCATGCGCTCGCCGTGCTCGGCGTGCGAGCCGTGCGAGAAGTTGAAGCGCGCCACGTCCATGCCAGAGTCGATGAGAGCCTTGAGCCCTTCCACCGAGTCGCATGCAGGTCCGAGCGTACAAATGAGCTTCGTCCGCCTGATCGTCATGCCGCGCGGAGCATCAGACAACGACGCAGCGAAGGCAAGCGTGGAGGTGCGATCCGCGAGCCGCCGCCGCCGCACCACCAGTTGCGCTTGCGCTTGCGCCTTGCCCTCCGGGGCAGCGTGTCATAACTCCTTTCCCCGGCATGCCCGCATCACGACGTCCGGACGGAGTGCTCGCGCTCGGTGGCGTTTCCCTTGCCGAGATCGCGCGCGACCCGCGCTTCGGCACCCCCAGCTACGTCTATGATCTCGACGCGATCACCGCCGAGGCGAGGGCTCTGCAAGCCGGGTTCGGGAGCGCTCCTCATCTCGTCGCGTACGCAGTGAAGGCGAACTCGGCGGGACCGATCGTGCAGGCGCTCGCCGCGGAGGGCTGCGGCGCGGACGTGGTGAGCGGCGCCGAGCTCACCCTCGCGCTCCGCTGCGGGGTCAAGCCCGAGATGATCGTGTTCAGCGGCGTCGCCAAGACCGACGCTGAGCTCGACCTCGCGATCGGCGCCGGCAGCGCAGGCATCGGCGCGATCCAGATCGAGAGCGCCGAGGAGATCCCGCGGATCGCCGCCCGCGCGCGCACGGGGGGACGGCCGGCGCGCGTCTCGCTGCGCATCAATCCCGCGGTCGACGTCGGCGCGCTCGATACGCACAGCTACATCGCGACCGGGCACGACGAGGCGAAGTTCGGTGTGCCGCTGGTGAGCGTGGGCCGCGCGCTCGACGCGCTGACCCACTCGCCCGAGCTCTCGCTGGTCGGCGTCGGCTCGCACGTCGGCTCGCAGCTCACCGCCACCGAGGGCTACCTCGCCTCGGCGCGCGCGGTGTTCACGTTTGCCCGTGAGGTGCGCTCACGCTTCGCGCTCCAGTTCGTGGGCGGCGGCGGCGGTTTCGGCATCGATTACGGCGAGGGCTGCGCGGTTCGTCCGGCCGACTTCATCCGGGCGACGCTCGCCCTCAAGAAGGAGATGGGGCTCGAGGACCTCGCGTTCACGTGCGAGCCCGGTCGCTCGCTGGTGGGCGCGCACGGCGTGCTCGTCGCGCGCGTCATCCAGCGCAAGGTCGCCGAGCCCCGGCGCTGGACGATGATCGACGCCGGCATGAACGACCTCATGCGCCCCGCGCTCTACCAGGCCCGCCACCGCATCGTCGCGGTCGTGCTCGACCCCGCGGCAGGCATCGGCTCGTACCGCGTGGTCGGCCCGGTCTGCGAGAGCTCGGACGACTTCGGGATCCACGAGCTGCCCGACCTCGACGGCGGCGAGGTCGCGATCCTCGATGC
>JAYTBL010000122.1:0-12470 GCA_043736975.1 Polyangiaceae bacterium | reverse complement strand
CCTGTACCGGCGGTAGCGGGCTACTCGATCGTGAAGGTGCCGATCTTCACGCGGTCGGCGTCGATGGTGGCGGCGCCTGGGGCGACGACCTTGGCGCGGCCTTGCTGGCCCGAGACATGGCCGAACGCCACGTACACGTCCCACGTGCCCGGTGCTGCCTCCTTCAGGTGCACGCCGCGCACGTCGTGGACGACGCGGCCCTCGGGGGAGTCCGAGAGATAGAAGCTGCCCGCGATGACCTGGTGGTCCGCGTTGTAGAAGCCGTCCTTCTTCTTCGGAAGCACCTCGCCCGGCGCGCCGCGGCGCTCGAGGTGCACGAACATCGTGGTCGCGCGCGGGAGCGCGCCGGTGCGGCGGAGATAGACCTCCAGCACGAGGTCCTGCAGCTCGTCGGGGCCCTTCACGCTGCCCGCCTCGACGCGGATCGGCAGCGACATCTCCGCGCCCAGCGCCAGGCCCGGCAGCTGCTTCTCGTCCGCGACCTCGACGATCGCCGGCGCCCCGTTCGCGTTGCGCATCGTCGGCGGCGGGAAATGCGGATCGGGCGAGAGCGCATACGCGCTGCCCGCCACCACCCAGGGGAGCGCGATGAGCGCGACGGTGCGCTTGCGCGCGCCCGGGGACAGCAGCGCGCCGCGCCTCCGCGTGGTCCAGCCCAGCGCGGCCAGCGCGAGCAGCGCGCTCACCGTGACGCCCGCGCCGGCGAGCGTCGACCAGGGGCGGAAGCGCAGGCGCACGTCCTGCTCGCCCTGCGGGACGTCGATCGCGATCAGGCCCTCGGCCGAGATCACCGTACCCACCGAGGAATGCCACCCTGGATGCCAGTTCTGATTCACCAGGATGCGCGCGGGGTGGGTCAGGCTCGCGTGGAGCACGATCTCGTTCGGTGACCACGACACGCGTGTGACCGTGCCCGCGTCGCGCGTCTCCGCGCTCAGGTACTCCTCGGCGGGCAGATCGGCGCGCAGCTGCGTCGACTGCACGACCGGGTGCGTCTCCCAGCACGACAGCGAGCCCACCCCCATCGCCTGGTAGTGCGCGACGAGCCAGCGATTGCCGCGCGTCTGGTGGAAGGCCGGCGAGAACGACTCGGTGAGCGTGCCGAGCGCGCGCTCCTGCGCGGTGCGATGAAACGCCGAGATCTCGTTGAAGATGGTGAAGCCGATCCCGCCTGCGAGGACCACCCACACCCCCACGCGCCAGCGGCGGCCGTCGCCGATCATTGGGATGCGCCCGATGGCGAGCGCCGCGGGCTCGCACGCGAACAGGATCGCGAGCCACAGGAACCGCTCCGGGTAGCGCAGCGCGTTGAACACCGGCAGCTCGCGCAGCAGCGCGAACAGCGCCGGCTTGCGCGCATACCCGGCGGACAGCCACACGAACACCACCACCGCGAGCAGCCCGTGCAGCGCGCGCCGATCCGCCGCGCCAAGCGCCGCCACCGCGAGGAAGGCCGACCCCACGAAGAAGCTGCCCGAGAGGAGGATGTCGCCGTCCTTCGGCACCAGGAGCGAGGTCACCGCGGCGAGGAGCGCGCGCGGCTGGTGCCCGGGCGTCCCCGCCATCAGGCGCGGCGCAGCAGCGAGCGTCTCCGCGATCGGCCAGAGGCGCACGTAGGCGACGGTCGCCATGAAGCTCGCGGTCGCGGCCAGCATCGCCAGCGCGCGGGCGCGGGCGGCGTGGGGCTGCTCGAGCACGGCGCGCAGCGCCTCCACCAGCGCCGCCACCGCCACCAGCGGCGCCGCGAACGAGCCGCCGAAGCCGAGCATCAGCGCGAACGCGAGCGCGGCGACCACGATCCCGCGCAGCTTGCCCCGCGCCGCGAGCGTGATCCCGAGGAGGATCCACGGCACCAGCTCGAAGCCGAAGAAGCCCGTCCAGCCGCGGAAATAAGCCACCGCGAAGTGCCCCGAGAGCGCGAACACCGGCGCCACGACCAGCGCCGCGGGCGCGCTGGTCACGCGCAGGCGTAGCCAACGGAACATTCCCTCCATGCCGGCCACGACGAAGAGGAACACGATCAGCAGCTCGGCCCGCTCGGCCCCGAACAGCACGCTGAGGAGGAGCGTGGGTGACGTGAAGCGGCTCTGCGGAGCGCCCACGCCGTCGAGCCCGCCGCAGTAGTAGGGATCCCAGAGCGGCACCTGGCCGAAGTGGCGCACGGTGTCGACCGCAGCGCGCTCGTAGGCGAGCATCACCTGCGCGTCGCGGAACTCGTTCGCCGAGGCGGCATGTCCGAGGGACGTCCACACCAGGACCAGCGCCAGCGCCGCGAAGAGCGCCAGGCGCACGGCGGTGCTGCGGGCGAGCCGGGTCGCGAGGCCCATGGTCAGTCGTAGAACGGCCGCGGCTTGCAGGGGATGGCGCCGGCCGCGCGCTCGAATCGTTCCCGAGGCGCGAGCGTCCCGCTCAGGCGGACGTCCTCGTCGATGGCGCGGATGACCTCCTCGTAGGGCACGTGCGCGGCGCCCGCGAGATCGCGGATGCTCTGGGCCTCGTGGTTGTGGAAGGCGTCGCGCTGGGACCAGAGGTCGGAGGGAAAGTCCTCCTCGGTCTTGCGCCGCCACGTGGGCTCGTTGCCGGAGACGCTCGCCGCGAAGCTCCGGCGCTGCGCCGGCGTGGCCGGGCCGCCGATCTCCTCGCGGGGCGCGCGGGAGACGCGGCTCGCCACCAGCAACGCGCAGCCCACCGCGAACGCGCCGGCGATCAGGTTGATCCTCAGGTCCATGCGGTCAGTCCTTGGGCCCCTCGTTGTACCCGCGTGGACGGTACTTCGGATCGACGCCGTTGTGCTCCTCGCCCTTCTCGAGGATGTCGTTCGCGAGATACGCGACCCACGAGCCGGGGTGCAGATCCTTGATCCCCTCGAGCTCCTGCCGGATGGGCGACTCGGGAGTGAGCATCTTCTCGTCCCACAGGCACTGGAGCGCGAGGGCCACCAGGTTCACGTCGTTCGAGGCGAGATCGAACCCGCGCATGTAGTGCGGCCACGCCTCGGGGGCGCGGTGGAGGCGGCACAGCGTGTCGCCCAGGTAGATGCTCGCCATCGGCCACTGCGGCGCGAGCCCGAGGGCGGTGCGGCTCGCGTCGAGGCGGGCGTTGAGGTCGCCGCGCGCGCCCTTCATGACCGAGTAGTTGAGGTGGGCCTTCGCGCTGCGCGGCACCGCCTTGCGCGTGGCGTCCCAGAACGCGAGGTCGTCCGTGTAGTCGTTGGCGTGGCGCCGCGCGCAGATCGCCTGAATGCCGAAGAAGAGCAAGATGAGGCCCAGCACCACCTTGCGCATCGCCCCCTGCGGGTACCAGCGCGCGAGCGTCCCGAAGCCCATGGCGATCACCAGGCTCGAGCCGATGGCCGGGAAGTACCAGAAGCGCTCGGCGCGGATGGTCGGGAGGAGCGCCGGGATGTTGGAGACGGGGAAGTACGAGACCACGATCCACAGCAGCATCGCGCCCGTGACCGGCCGCAGGTCGATGGGGCGGGCATCGCTCCGCTCCGCGAGCGCGTCGCGATACGGCATGCCGCTCTGCAGCAGGACCGGCGGCGCCGCGGCGCGCCACGCACGCACCGTCAGCCAGGTCGTGAGCAGCACCACCAGGCCGAAGCCGACCGAGATGCCGGCGGCGGTCAGCGCCCGCGTCACGGGGAGCGTGACCCACGGCACCGTGGCGCCGAGGACGATGAGCAGCGCCGCGATCCCGAAGCGCGCCTCGCCCGGGGCAAGGCGAGGGATCTCTCGCTTCTCGCGGGTCCACCGCCCGAAGGCTGCGAGCCCGGTCCACAGCGCGATGGGGAACGGGAGGACCATCGCCAGCGCGCCGAGGATGCTCTCGGAGAAGACGAGGCGCAGCGGCGTCGGCTCCTGCGGCGCGGAGTAGTCGCCGGAGAGCGGATAGGGAAAGACCAGCTGCTCGAGGCCGCGGAAGTAGACCCGCAGCGCGCCGGCGACCCGGTAGGGGCCAGCCGCCGTCACCAGCGGATTGTTCAGCGGATCCTTGGGCAGCGTGGGCTGCGCGTACCAGCGCAGGATGGTCGCGAAGAGGCGCGGCCCGAACGGCTTGCCGAGGTTCGCCTCGTACCCGAGCTCGGCGGGCATGGGCGCGGGGAAGGCCCGCCGCCGCGCCTCGACGTAGAAGACGAACGCGGCCCCCGCCGCGACCAACGCGAAGACCGCGCGCGTCCAGCGGCGCGGCGCGCTGGGGTGGTGGATCTGCGCGCAGAGCAGCGCCACCACTGGCACCAGCGGCACGCAGCACAGCGCGCTCTCCTTGGAGTAGAGCCCGAACAGCGTGGCCACGAACACGCCGATGCCCATCCACGGCAGGCGCATGGCGAGCGCCATGAGCGCGAGGATCGCGCCTGTCGCCCCCAGGACGTCGGAGATGCCGACCACGCCGCTCACCGCCTCGGTGAGCACGGCGCTCGCGGTGAAGCACGCGCCTGCCAGCCACGCCGTGCCGCGGCGCTTGGTGAGCTGGAAGGCGAGCACGCAGACCAGCGCGCCGTTCACGCCGTGCAGCAGCACGTTCACCCAGTGGTGCAGAAACGGCGTCTGCTCGCGCGCCCCGAGGCCCCACAGCGCGCGCCAGACGAGGTCGGGGATGGGGCGGTAGGAGCCGATGCTGCGGTCCGGCCCCAGGCCCCAAAAGTCCCTGTAGAATGCATCGACCCAGCGGAACTTGGGATGGGGGTCGGCGATGCTCCGCACGTAGGGGTTCGCGAGCAGGGCCTCCTGCTCGTCGAAGATGAAGTTGGTGCTCGGGTGCCGCGTGAAGAGCAGCATCGAGAGGAAGCAGTAGGGCACGAGCGCGAGGCCGAAGCTCGGGTCGTCGCCGAGGAAGTAGTCGTGGATCCACTGGCGGAAGGTGCGGATGAAGCGGGGCCGCTCCTGCGCGCGGGCGGGGCTGGCGTCGAGCGCGTGGAGCGAGTCGTGGCGGAGCGGCGGGAGCGGGAGCTCGTTCGCGAGCGCCTCGGCCTCCTGCCGCGCCTCCTCGCGCGCCGCGCCCTCTTCGACCCCAGCCACGCGCCTACTCCGGCTTCGCGAGCTCGGTGATGATGGCGGGCGGCGGCGGCCGCTCGTCGTCGGCGATGATCCAGTTGTCGCCCCAGAGATGCGCGCCGCCGTCGATGTACCAGCACTCGCCGGTGACGAAGTACGCGGCGTCGCACGCGAGGTAGACGATGAGCTGCGCGACCTCGCCGGCCGAGCCCACGCGCTTCATCGGTGTCTTGAGGCGGCTCGCCTCGATGAGCTCCGGCGGGTACTGATCGGTGCCGCTGGTCCGGATGACGCCGGGCGCGATCGCGTTGACCTGCACGTTGTGCATGGCCCACTCGATGGCGAGGGTCTTGGTCATGTTCTCGACGCCCGCGCGCGCCGCCCCGGTGTGGACCATGCCGGGGAAGCCGCGCGCGACGTTCGCGATCACGTTCACGATCCGCCCTTTCTTCGCGGGGATCATGTGCTTCGTGGCCACCGCCTGGGTCATGAAGAACGTGCCGTTCAGGTTGTTGCGGACCACCGCCTCCCAGCCGCGCGGCGTCACCGTCTCGGCGGTGGTGGGGAACTGGCCGCCCGCGTTGTTCACGAGGATCGAGGCGGTGCCGAGCTTCGCCTTCACGTTGTCGGCGAACGAGGCGATCTGCTCGACCTCGCGAATGTCGCACGCGTCGGCGAAGACGTCGACGCCGAGCGCCTTCAGCTTCTTCTCCGCCGCCTCGAGCTTCTCCTTCTTGCGCCCGCAGATGGCGACGCGCGCGCCGAGCTCACCGAGCGCGATCGCGGTCGAGAGGCCGATGCCGCTGCCGCCGCCGGTGATGATGGCGACCTGTCCGTCGAAGAGACCCTTGCGGAAGATGTTGGGCATTGAAATCCTGGGTCAGCCGAGCGCCACGCCGGCGCTGGTCTTCACGAGCGTGCGGCCGCAGGTGCAGGTGCCCTTGCCGGTGGCCTCGTCGATCGTGACGCGCTCGCCGCAGCAGCAGACCCAGCCCACGAAGCGCGCGGGGTTGCCGAGCACCAGCGCGTGATCGGGGACGTCCTTGGTGACCACCGAACCCGAGCCGACCATGGCCCACGCGCCGACGGTGACGCCGCACACGATGGTGGAGTTGGCGCCGAGCGCGGCGCCCGCCTTCACGCGCGTGGGCGTGACGTGCCAGTCGTCGGCGCTCTTGAGCGTCATGTCGGCGTTCACGGCGCGCGGCACCTTGTCGTTGGTGAAGCAGACGTGGGGGCCGACGAACACGCCGTCGTCGATGGTGACGCCGACGTAGACCGAGACGTTGTTCTGGATCTTGACGCGGTCGCCGATGACGACGTCGTTGTCGACGTAGACACCCTTGCCGAAGATGCAGCCCTTGCCGATCTTCGCGCCGTCGCGGACCTGACAGAACAGCCAGATCTGCGTGCCTTCGCCGATCGTGGCCTTGGCCGAGACCTCGGACGTGGGGTGGATCCGTACGGACATGAGCGACCCGGAGCATAGTCACGAACCGGGCCGGGCCGGAAGGCGAGAGGTACGGGTGCGCACCGCCTCGCGCGCCAGCTCGTCGGCCCGCTCGTTCAGGGGCACGCCGGAGTGGCCCGGGACGTAGACCAGGCGCCAGTTGGGCCGCTTCGTGAGGGCGACCTTGATCCCGGCGATCAGCTCCTGGTTGGCCTTGGCCTTCCAGCCCTTCTGGAGGACGCCGATCGCGTACTGGCTGTCGGTGTGGACCACCGCGGGCTCGCCCTCGGGCACGATCTCGGCGGCGCGCAGGACCCCCGTGAGCTCGGCGATGTTGTTGGTGGCGGTGCCGAGGTACTCGAAGCCCTCGGCGATGACGCCGTCGGGCGCGACGAGCACGATCCCGAGGCCCGCGGGCCCGGGGTTACCGGAGCAGGCGCCATCGGCGTAGACCGTCCACGATCCGGCGGGCACCGCGCCGGGCGCGAGCGCCTTGGCAGCCGCGGCGGTCTTGCGGTCCCGGGAGGCGCTGCTGCCGCCGCTGCTCGCGGTCTCCTTGGCGGGCGCCGCGACGGCCGGCGCGCAGGCGTCGTCGGGCAGGAGCGCCTCGCCGGCGATCAGCTCGAGGTTGCGCTCCGCGGCCTGGTACGCGCGCCCGTCGCTCGGTTTGTAACGAACCTCGACGCGCCCTCCTACGGCGTCGAACGCCCCATCCGCGCGCGCCTTGGCGAGCACCTTCTGACCGCGGAGGAGCGCGCGTATCCAGGGCACAGGGCGGGGATAGGGCACCTGGGCGCAGGGCTCAAGGGAGAGACGCGATCGCGAGACAACAGGGAACAGGGAATTGTCTCGCGGGGTGATGAAACCCGAGCAGCTGCGCTAAAGTGCCGGCCGCCATGCCTCTCTGCTCCCGCCCCCGCCCCGTCGTCCTCATGATCCTCGATGGCTTCGGCGAGCGCGCCGAGCGCGACGACAACGCCGTGAAGCTCGCGAAGATGCCCTCGCTCGACGCGCTCTACGCGCGCTACCCCCACGGCCTCATCGGGACCAGCGGGCCGGACGTCGGGCTGCCGCCCGGGCAGATGGGCAACAGCGAGGTCGGGCACCTCAACTTCGGCGCCGGGCGCATCGCGCTCATGGACATCATGCGCATCGACGCCGCCGTGGCCGACGGCTCGCTCGCGAAGAACCCCGTGATCGCCGATGAGCTCACGCGCGCCCGCGAGGCCGGCGGTCGCCTCCACCTGTTCGGCCTCGTCTCCGATGGCGGCGTCCACAGCCACATCACGCAGCTGTTCGCGCTGATCGACGCCGCGAAGCACGCCTCGGTCCCGGTCGTCGTGCACGCCTTCCTCGACGGCCGCGACGTGCAGCCCGGCACCGCGCCCGGTTACCTGAGGAGCCTCGAGGCGCACCTCGCGGGCAAGGGCACCATCGGCACGGTCAGCGGGCGCTACTGGGCGATGGACCGCGACAACCGCTGGGACCGCGTGGAGAAGGCCTACCGCGCGATCGCCGAAGGCGGTGGCGAGCGCCACCCCAGCGCCACCGCGGGCGCCGAGGCCAGCATCGCTGCCGGCAAGACCGACGAGTTCGTCGAGCCGTTCGTGGTGGGCACTTACGCCGGCATCGACAGCGCGAAGGACACCGGCCTCCACTTCAACTTTCGTCCCGACCGCGCGCGCGAGCTCACCCGCGCCCTCGCCTTCGGCGCGTTCGACGACTTCACGCGCCAGCACGGCGCCCCGCTCGCCGGTCGTTACGCATGCCTGACCACGTACGACACCAAGCTGGGGCTCCCCATCGCGTTCGCCAAGGAGCTCTACCCGGACATCTTCCCCGAGGTGCTCGCGCGGGCCGGCCTCACCCAGTTTCGCTGCGCAGAGACCGAGAAGTACGCGCACGTGACCTACTTCTTCAACGGCGGGCGCGAGGAGGCGTTCGCCGGCGAGGAGCGCGCGATGGTGCCCTCCGCGAAGGACGTCCCCACCTACGACCACAAGCCCGAGATGTCCGCGGCAGGCGTGGCCGACGCGGTGGTGAAGGCCGTCGACTCCGGCGCCTTCGACTTCGTGCTCGTGAACTTCGCGAACCCCGACATGGTCGGTCACACCGGCATGCTGGGCGCGACCATCACCGCGAACGAGGCGGTGGACGTGGGCATCGGACGCGTCGCCGAGGCCGTGAAGAAGCAGAACGGCGTGCTCATCGTCACCGCCGATCACGGCAACTGCGAGCTCATGAAGGATCCCAAGACCGGGGCGCCGCACACCTCGCACACGCTGAACCCCGTGCCGCTCGTCTACATGAACGAGGCCGACCGCGACGCGAAGCTCCGCACCGGCGGCCGGATCTGCGACGTCGCGCCGACCATGCTCGAGATCCTCGGCCTCCCCAAGCCCGCCGCGATGACCGGTATCTCGCTGCTCCAGCACCGACCCGGATGAGCGAGATCCGCTTCGGCAACTACCGGGTCGTCGAAGCGCTCGGCTCGGGCGCGCTCGCCACCATCTACAAGGCGGTGCAGGAGCCTCTCGGGCGCGTCGTCGCGCTGAAGGCGCTGAAGACGCAGATCGCCCCGAGCTCCTCGTTCGGCGAGCAGCTCGATCGCGAGGCGAAGATCCTGCGTGACCTCGCGCACCCGAACGTCGTGCTCCTGCTCGATGTCGGTCGTACCGCCGCGGGGCGACCGTTCCTGGTGCTCGAGAACATCGAGGGCCCGTCGCTGCAGCAGCTCCTCGAGAAGAAGAGGATGCTCCCGCTCGAGGCCGCGCTGGCGATCGCCGTCGGCGTGTGCGCGGCGCTGGAGCACGTGCACGAGCGCAACGTCGTCCACCGGGACGTGAAGCCGGGGAACGTGCTCGTCACCTCGGGCGGCGTGGTCAAGCTCATCGACTTCGGCATTGCGCAGCGCGCCCACACCGCGAGCCTCAGCGATGCGTTCGGCTCGGAGGGCGTCACGCCGTCGGGCCGCCTCGCGCCCGAGGCGGTGAAGGACGCGTTCGGGACCCCCGCGTACATGTCGCCCGAGCAGATCCTCGGCGACTTCGTGGACCGCCGGAGTGATCTCTTCTCGCTGGGGGTCGTGCTCTACCAGATGCTCAGCGGGAGCCGGCCTTTCGAGGCGCCGAAGACCGAATCACGGCCCTCACGTACCTCCGGCGGCGTGGACCGGAGCGCTGCGCAACGCATCCGTCGTGATGCGCCGGCGCCGCTCCGCGAGCGCGCGCCGCACGTGCCGCGCACCGTGGAGCGCCTGGTGATGCGCCTCCTCGAGAAGGCGCCGAACGAGCGCTACGAAAACGCCTCGGAGGTGCTCGAGCGCCTCCAGCGCGAGCTTCGGGTCCTCACGCGCGAGGACCCGGCGGCCCTGATCCGCAGCGCGCTCGTGGTCACCGGATTCGCGAGCGCCGAGCGCAAGGCCGAGGGTCGCGCGCTGCCGGCCCGGCGACCGATGCCGATCGCGCGCGTGGTGCTGGGCCAGGCCGTCGTGCTGGTGGCGTTCGTGGTGGGCGTGCTGGCCATCGAGGGCGGCGTCGCGGCGCGCCCCGGTGAGGCGAGCGGGCGCTCCCTCGAGCTGCAGCCGGAGCATGGCGGCGGCCTGCGCGTCGTCGCGACGCCCTGGGCCTACGTCCGCGTCGACGGCCAGCAGGTGGAGACCACGCCCTTTGCCCGCGCCATCCCGCTCTCGCCCGGTCCGCACTGGATCATGCTCACGCATCCCGATGCGCCGCCGATCGAGCGCGAGATCACCGTCACCCCGAACGAGACGGTGACCCTCGACGTCACGATGGTGCTGGGCCGCGGGCTCGAGGATGCAGGAAAGGACGCACGATGAAGAAGCGACTCACGCTGACGGTGCTGGTCCTGGCGTTCGTGGGCACGACCGACGCGTCCGCGTTCACCCACGTCGTCTCCAGGGGCGAGACGCTCGCGCAGATCGCCATCCGCTTCTACGGCACGCCGCGCTTCGAGACCGCGCTGGTGGGCGCGAACGCGCTCGACTCGCACGGAGCAAGCGCCATCGTGGCCGGGCAGCCGCTCGAGATCCCGGCGCCGTCGCACCATCGGGTCGATCAGAACGAGACGTGGGCCGACCTCGCGCGCATCCATCTCGGTGACGCCCGCCGCGCCGAGACGCTCGCGCGCGCGAACGGCGCGGTCTCGTGGGTGGCGCCGGCCGCCGGGCAAGAGATCGAGGTGCCGGCGGTGGTCGCCGTCATCGCCGCCGAGGGCGAGACGGTGCCCCAGCTCGCCGGCCGCTACCTGGGTGACCTGAACAAGGGCTGGGAGATCGACGGCTACAACGGCCGCAAGGGTGACCAGAAGCTGCTGCGCGGGGACGTCATCCTCGTCCCGCTCCTCGACATCGCGCTCACCGAGGAGGGCAAGAAGGCCGCGCGCGTGGCCGCCGAGCGGATCCGGACCGAGGGCAGCGGGCGGGCCTACGAGGCGCAGCGCCGGGCCGAGGCCGACATCCCGCCGCTCCTCGCCGACGTGCGCGCGGGCCGCTACGTGGACGCGGTGGCGAAGGGCAATCGCCTCCTCGGCTCGGGCGATCTCACCAAGCCGCAGCTTTCCACCATCCATCGCGCGCTCGTCGACGCGTATGTCGCGGTGGAGGCCCATGGCCTCGCCGCGGGCGCCTGCGCGGCCTGGCGGGCCAACGCCGGCGAGGCCGCCCACCTGGATCCGAAGCTCGTGTCGCCGAAAGTCCGCCTCGCCTGCGGAGCGAGGTAACATCGTCCCGTGGACCAGGCCGCGCACGACCCACCGTCACGCCGTGGCCCGGCGTCCGACCGCACGCTCCCCAAGGAGCCGATCGCGGGCAAGTACCAGGTGCGGGGCATCCTCGGCGAGGGCGGCACCGGCATCGTGTACGACGCCGTTCGCACGAGCGACGCGACGCCCGTAGCGCTGAAGGTGATCCACGCCCACCTCGCGGGGGACAAGCAGATCCGCGGTCGCTTCCAGCGCGAGGGCATCATCCTCAAGCGCCTGGAGGGCGCGAACATCTGCCCGGTGCTCGAGATCGGCGAAGTGCCCGCCGAGGATGGCGACTCGCTCCTCTACATGGCGCTGCCCAAGCTCGACGGCCCGACGCTCGAGCACGTGCTCCAGACCGAGCGACCGATCGACGTGGGGCGCGCGCTCGAGATCATGCTCCAGATCTGCGGAGCGCTGCGCATCGCGCACTCCCAGGGCGTGATCCACCGCGATCTCAAGCCCGCCAACGTGATCCTCGAAGGCGGCCAGAAGGCGGTGGTCGTCGACTTCGGGATGTCGAAGATCGTCGCCGGGGCAGCGGGCGGCACCACCAACCTCACCGCGCACAACATGGTGTTCGGGACGCCCGAGTACATGTCCCCCGAGCAAGCACGCGGCGACGAGCTCGATGCGCGCTGCGACGTCTACGCCGCCGGTGTGATGCTCTACGAGATGCTCACCGGCGCGCCGCCGTTCACCGGGTCGACGCCGCTGAACGTGCTCACCGAGCACCTCACCGGCGAGCTCCAGCCGCCCAGCAAGCGCGCCGCGGTGGGCCGCGTGACCGCCGCGATGGAGTCGGTGGTCATGCACGCGCTGGCGCGCAACCGTGACGATCGCTATCCGTCGGCCTCGGCGCTGGCCGCGGCGATCATGCATGCGCGCGCCGCCCCCGACGACGTGCAGTCGCTGCGTCCGGGCGCGTTCGCGACCTCGCCCGAGGGCACCGACGCGTTCGCGATGACGATGCCGGCGATCGGCGTGGCGCCGTCGGGTCCGCCGGGCGCGGCGATCTCCGAGGTTCCGAGCGACACGATGCTGGCGTCGCCCTCGGTCCCGCCGGTCACCAAGCCGTCGCCGCAGCTTCGCTCGCGTGCACCGTCATCGGGGCCGCGCTCGGGCTCGGGCTCGGGCTCGCATCCGCGCGGCTCGGTCTCGACCTCGCGCACCAACGCGGCGCGTAAGGAGATCGGCGACGGCAGCACACGCATGTGGGTGCTCTTGTGGGTGCTGGCGGGCATCGCGAGCATCGGCAT
>JAYTBL010000121.1:0-2086 GCA_043736975.1 Polyangiaceae bacterium | reverse complement strand
CGACGGTACGGCGGCCTCGGTCACGCTCACCGAGATCTATGCGCCCGGCGCGGCGATGGATCCGGTCGATCTCGCGTTCCGTGGTGACACGTCGGATGAGCTCTGGCTCGTCGGCTACGGTGACAACACGCTCCATCGCGGCGCGGGCCTCACCACCGACACGCCGACCTTCAAGCGGATCCTCGATCCCGCGGCGGGCCACTTCATGCTCAAGCCGCCTGCGCTGGCGATGGGCACGCCCGAGTTCTTCGCCACCTGCGGCGACAACATGAACGAACGCGGCGGCGGCGATGGCTCGGCGCGCTTCTTCATGGGGCCGGCGCTGTTCTCGACCGACCCGGCGATCCTCGGCAAGCGGACCGCCGGCGGCCTCGGCTCGCACATGGACATGCTCCACAACAGCCCGCTGTGCCGGGGCATCGCGCACGTCAGCGCGAACATCTACTGGGTGTTCAACGCGATGGACTCGTCGCTCGACAAGTACAACTTCAACAAGGACCACGGCCCCGGCGAAGACGATCACTCGGACGGCGAGATCTACCGCTACGCGATGGGCCAGGTCCGCGGCCTCGACGGTACGCCGAGCCACATCTTCTACGATGCCGAGGACAAGTTCCTCTACGTCGCCGACACCGGCAACGCGCGCATCGTGCGCCTCGACACCACCAAGGGCAGCAAGGGCGGCCCGCTCGAGCGGGCCAACGAGCCGCTCAAGGACGAAGGGGTGATGAACGGGACGAAGGTCGAGGAGGTCGTCCCGGCCGGCACGCTCACGAAGCCGAGCGGCCTCGAGGTGCGCGGCGGGCTCCTCTACGTGACCGACGCCGCCACCAGCACGATCCACGTCTTCGACAAGACGGGCAAAGCGGTGCGCAAGCTCGCGACCGGTCTCCCCGCCGACTCGCTCGCCGGCCTCGCCTTCGGGCCGGGCGGCAAGGCGTACTTCACCGATCGCGTCGGCGGTAAGGTCTATCGCATCGATCCGCTCTGACCTCGCGGTTGGCCGTAGCTACTTGCACGCGGGAACGGCCTTCGCGGTGTGGAATCCGGTGTCGACGATGAGGGCCTTGGCGTTGTCCTTGGTGACGAGCACGACCGGCAGCGCATACATCGGCGGCTTGCCGGTGGCGCCCTCGAGCGGCTTGCCCTGGGAGAGCGTGAGCGCCACCTCCGCCGCCTTCTCGGCGAGCGGCTTGATGTCCTTGAGGACCTCGATGGTCTGCTTGCCCTCGCAGACGTAGTTGATGTTCGAGGCGTCGGCGTCGGAGCCCGAGGTGAAGATCTTCTTCCCGGCGAGGCCGCCCGCCTGGATGGCCTGCACCGCGCCGCGCGCCATGCCGCTGTTGTTCGCGAGCACCGCCTGGATGTCGCCCTTGGTCTTGGCGATGGCATCCTCCATGGTCTTCAGCGACTGCTCGGGCGACCACGACTCGTGGTTCTTCTGCACGACGATCTTGATGTCGCCCTTGTCGATGAGCGGCTTCAGCACCGACATGTAGCCGCGGTCGATCTCGGCGACGACGGAGTGGCCCGACTGGCCGTCGAGGATCACGTAGTTGCCCTTGCTGCCGGTGGCCTTCACCGCCTCCTCAGCCTCGATCACGCCGACCTTGAACGCGTCGTGCGAGACGTAGACGTCGAGGTCGTCGCTCATTATCGAGCGATCGTAAGAGACGATCTTGACGCCCTTGGCGTGGGCCTTCTGCACGTAGGAGGCGGCTGCGGTGCTGTCGGTGGGCTGCACCACGATGACCTTCGCGCCGCGCGAGAGCGCGTCCTCGAGCTGCGCGAGCTGCTTCGCGTTGTCGTTGTCCGCGGACAGCGTGAAGGGCGCGAGGCCCAGCGCGTTCGCCTTGTCCTCGAAGTACTTCTTGTCCTTCTGGTAGCGCTCCTCCTGAAGCGTCGCGAGGAGGAAGGCCACCTTGGTCCTGCTGCGCGCCTTGTTGCCGGCTCCACCTCCCTCGGGGCTCTCCAGCCCGGTGCTCTCGATGGAGGATGACTTGCTGCAGCCCGCGAGGCCGAGGGCAAGGGCGATTCCGGAGACCAGCACGAGAGAGCGGGAGAGCGACATGGGGAGCTACCTTTT
>JAYTBL010000120.1:0-5422 GCA_043736975.1 Polyangiaceae bacterium | reverse complement strand
AGATGGCGAACGTCGGGTCGCGCTTCTGCGTCGACAAGTGGGAGGGCACGTTGGTGGCGCGCCTCGCCGATGGCACGATCAAGCCGCACTCGCCGTTCCTCACGCCCCGGCCCGAGGAGGGAACCGTGTATCTTGCACGGAGCGCACCGAACGTGGTTCCGCAGGGCTACATCAGCGCGGAGCAGGCGCAGAGCGCGTGCAGAGCCGCGGGCAAGCGCCTCTGCCAGGCGGTGGAGTGGCGTGCGGCGTGCGGCGGCAGCGAAGGCTTCGCGTACCCGTACGGCGCGGCGCGCGTGCCCGCGAAGTGCCACGACAGCGGCGCCACGCCGATGCTCACCTTCCACGCCGACTCGATGAAGCGCGGCTGGGGCGCGCCCGAGCTGAACGACGCGCGCAACAACCAGCTCGAGGGCGGCCTCGCGAAGACCGGCATGTTCCCCGGCTGCGTCACCGACGAGGGCGCCTTCGACATGGTGGGCAACCTCCACGAGTGGACCGCCGATGCCAACGGCACGTTCCAGGGCGGCTACTGGCTCGACACCGCGCAGCACGGCGACGGCTGCGCCTATCGGACGATCGCGCACGCGTTCGATTATCACGACTATTCCACGGGATTTCGCTGCTGCGCGGACGCGACCACGGCGCCCTAGTTTGCTTGTCGGGGGCCGCCGGGCGGGGTACGACGCGGCGATGAAGAAGGCCTTCCTCGGACCCGTTCTCCTCACCTGCCTGGCCGCCTGCCTGACCGCCTTCGCGACCGCCGCTTGCGGCGACTCGCCGGAAGCGAAGGCCCCCACGCCGCCCGCGCCCGCCGAGCCGCCGCCCGCCGTGACGCCACCGCCGCCGGTCGCGCCCGCGCCGCCGCCGGAGCCCACCGCCGAGGAGAAGAAGAAGGCCGAGCAGCAGAAGCAGCTCGCCAAGGATCGCGCCGAGGCCGAGGCCGAGAACAAGAAGGAGGTCGCGCGCTGGACTCCCGAGCTCAAGACCGAGGCGAAGGCGCTGGTCGACAAGGCGTTCCCGAGCGGCAAGGCCGCGGTCCAGGGCGCGCTCGCGAGCAAGACCCGCAAGCCCGGTCACGCCGATCGCGACAAGTTCCGTCACCCCACAGAGACGCTCGATTTCTGGGGCTACAAGCCGACGCTCACCGTCCTCGAGTTCGGCCCCGGGGAGGGCTGGTACACCGAGATCCTCGCGCCGACGCTCGCGAAGAAGGGCAAGCTGTTCGCGACCAACACCGACCCGAACGGCCCCGCCGACGAGCGCAGCACGCACTACGGCCAGGTGTTCAAGATGTTCCTCGACACGTCGCCCGAGCTCTACGGCAAGGTCGAGACGGTCAACATCGACAACAAGGCGCCGAAGCTGCCGCAGGAAGGCACGGTCGACCTCGTGGTCCTCGCGCGCGAGGTCCACGGCATGGTCAACCAGGGCAAGATGGACGCCTGGGTCGCCGAGATCTACAAGGTCCTCAAGCCGAACGGCGTGCTCGGCGTCGAGCAGCACCGCGCCAAGGCGGACGCCAAGCCCGAGGAGAGCGCGAAGAACGGCTACCTCCCCGAGAAGTGGGTCATCGAGAAGATCGAAGCCCAGGGCTTCAAGCTCGCCGGCAAGTCCGAGCTCAACGCCAACGCGAAGGACACGAAGGACTACGCAGGCGGCGTGTGGACGCTCCCGCCGAACTTCCGCGCGGGCGACAAGGACCGCGAGAAGTACGCGGCCATCGGCGAGAGCGACCGCATGACGCTCAAGTTCACGAAGGTGGCGAAGGCCGCGCCCAAGGCCGACGCGAAGCCCGCGACGCCGCCAGCCGCCCCGAAGAAGCCCTGAAACCCGAGGAGCGCTGGCTGCTCACGTGCGACCGTCGCGATACGGCGTCGTGCGTGAGGCGGCCATCGCGACGAGGTGCGCGAGGAGATCGACGCCATCCGACGTCGACGAGCTGACGCCGCCGTTGGGTCCCGCGCGCACGCGATCGGTCAGCGGACGCGCGGCGAGCAGCCGTTCGTCGTAGGCCGCACGCGGCGCGCGCTCGCGGAGCACGCGCACCAGCACGCCGAAGTTTTCGAGCTGGGAGGGCCGGAGCGCCCCCTCGAGCCCGTCATAGCGGACGCGCGACTGGACGAAGAGCAGCGGCGCGCCCTCGCTGCGGAACGCGTAGAGCACCGGCTCACGCTCCTCGCTGGCGTGCTTGGTCACGGTGGTGACCTTCTTCGTGACCATGAGCCCGCCCGACAGCGCGGCGCGGCCGAGATCGAACCTCTGCGCGGTGTTCTTCTCGATCGACTCGCTGCGGCTGCGATGGATGGCGCGCACGAAGGCGACGACCTCACCCCAGGCGATCCGCTCGGTGGTGCCAGCCTCCGAGCGCACCACGAGCGCCCCGCCCTCGAGCGCGAAGGAGCGCACCTGGACCATCGACGACGCGTAGACGACGGCGTTGGCATCGCACGCGACGGCGTCGTGACCGCGCGCGCGAACGCGACCGAGCAGCGTGAGCGCGCGCGCGCGATCCTCGGTACGCAGGATGGGGATGGGGCTCGGCGCGCGCAGGAGCAGCGCGGTCTCGTAGGGGGTGGAGCCGAGATCCACGGCGAGGAGCGGAGCCTCGACCTCCACCGGGGTGCTGAGCGAGAGCAGCGCGACGATGTCCACGCTCGAAGGGTAGCTCAGAGCGTCCTGCGCGCGAACTCGCTGAGCTGGCGCGGCCTGGTCAGCGCCTCCTTGGCCGACCGCGGCAGCGCCTTCACCGCCAGCTCCAGCCGCAAGGCGGTCCCCTTCGACATGCACCGCCGGACCGCGCAGACCTCGAGCGGGCCCCGACCGCGCGTGTACTTCGCCCCCTTGCCGGCGTCGTGCGCCGCGATCCGCTCCGCCACGTCGCGCGCGATGCCCGTGTACAGCGAGCCGTCGGCGCAACGCGCGAGGTAGACGAACCAGACGTCGGTCACCGGCTGGTGCGCGCGCGGCGGCGCGCGAGGAGCCCGAGGAGCAGCAGGCTGGCGAAGGCGGCGCTGATCACGAGCGTTGTGCCGCGGGTGCGTGCCGGCGCGCGGCGCGACGTGCTGCAGCCGGCGTTCTCGCCGCCGCCGCCAGGCGCGAGCACCGTGACCTCGACCCGGGCGCCCTGGCTGAGCAGCGCGCCGTCGTTCGCGCGCAGCTCGAACGTGAGCTTCGAGGGGGTACGGACGTCGGGCGCGAGGAAGTCGGCGCGGCCCGGGACGTCGCTGGGGGCGAAGCGCAGCGCGGGCGGTCCTCCGAGCTGCGCCCACCCGAAGGCGAGCGGGAGCCCGGCGGGCGACGTGCCGCTACCGGTCAGCGTGAAGGGCTGGTTCGCGTTCACGGTCTGCGGCGGCCCGGCGACGGCGATAGGCGCGTCGGGGTCGCAGATGTCGGCGTGGTCGACGAAGGACCAGAAGGGCTTGCTGGTGATGCCGACGAGCGCGATGTCGTCGATGTCCCAGCCCGGCGCGCCCGAGAAGCCCGAGCCGGTGGCGACATGGAAGCGCACGCGCACCGAGGTGGGCTGCTTCTTCACGTCGAGCTCGAGCTTCGACGTGATCCAGGCGTCGGGGTAGCCCGCGCTGCGGTTGCCGTACGCCTTGCGCCCGATGAGCGGATTGTCGCCCCGGCCCCCGGTGTCGATCACCGTGTTGTAGTCGACGGTGCCGTACTCCGACGCGTCCTTCCAGGTCCTGCCGTTGTCGACGCTGACCTCGACGACGCCGCCGTCGACGTCGACCATGCGCCGGGTCGAGAAGCGGAAGGAGTGGCGATGCTTGAAATGAAGCTCGAACGTCGTGCCCTCGAGGGTGAACGACGGCGACGTGAGGAGCTGCTCGGCCGGGCTCTCGAAGGCATTCGGGACGGTCCAGTAGCCCTCGACCCCGCCCCCGGCACGGGACCACGGGACGGGATCGGTGCCGAGGTCGTCGGCGGCGACCAGCCACGACGTGGCCTTGGTGTCGACGCGGTCGATCGCGGAGCTCTGCGCCGCCTCGTCGGCCTGGGCACGCGCCGCGGCCTCGACGCTGGCCACGTGCCCGACCGCGAAGCTCGGGTCGGTCACGGTCACGACGAGCGGCAGCGCCGTCGCGGCGGCCACGCCGTTGAGCTGCACGCGCACCTTGGCGGTGACGGCCTTGCCGAACGGCTTCAGCTCCGCGAGCTGCACCGCGCTGCCGTCGGGGAAGGTCACGCCCGCGAGCGGCGAGGTGACGTTCGCGACCGGCGCGAGGAGCGCGCCCGGGCCGGAGTTGCGCACCGCGAAGGTCAGCGTGCCGATCTCGCCCTCGTCGAGGAGGCCGTCGCGGTCACAGGTGACGACGTCGTCGGTGATGGTGCCGGCGGTGATCTGCACGTCATTGTCGGTGGAGTAGCTCTCCACGACGCCCTGGTTCGTGGTGCTGTCCTTGGCCGGCCCCTCGGCAGAGACGCCGGCGCCGCGACGCGCGAACGCCGCCCAGAACAGCCGGTAGTCGCCCGCGTCGGTGGCGAGCGCGGCAGCGAGCACGGCGTCGCGCGCCTCGAGCAGCGTCGGATCGGGCGGCGTCAGCTTGAGCGAGGCCACGTAGTAGCGACGCATGCGCGTCTGCGCCTCGGTGAAGGTGTAGCGCTTGTCGGCGAGCAGCGACGCGTAGCACTCCCACAGCATCGTGGCCCACACCTCACCGGTGTTGTGGACCTCGGCGTTGAAGCTACCGTCCTCGCCGTACGCGACGGGGACGTCGCGCGGGAGCGGCGCGCCGTTCGCGATGTGCTTGAAGGTGAGCGGGTCCTTCGTGAAGTCGGTCGAGTACGGGACGCGGCGGATGCCGTAGTAGAAATCGGCGCCGCCGCCGGCCGTCGCGTAGCCGCCGTTGGGGTACGCGCCCTTCCAGCCCGCGCCCGTCGGGGACTGGAGGTCGTCGGCGCGGACCATGAGCAGGAGGCCCGAGAAGTCGCCCCAGCCCTCGCCGAGGCCGCCGGCCTGGTTGGTGGTGAGGCCCGCGCCGTCGCCGACGAGGCGCCCGGAGATGACGTGCCCCCATTCGTGCGCGACCACCGTGGTGTCCAGGCTGCCGTCCAGATCGGTCGCGAGCTCTCGGGTCAGCTGGACGGTGGCGCCCTCGCCGAGCGCGGCCTCGAGCGCCTTGCCGTCGGCGAGCGCCAGCGAGAGCGACGGGATGGTCACCGCCGCCGTGGTCCCGCCCATGAACGGCGGCGTGGCGGGGTCGGCCGAGCCCGCCACGTTCGCCACGATCACCCCGATGGCCCCCGCGGCCTGTGCATTCTGCACCTTCTGGATGAACGAGCAGAGGCCGCGGTGCACGAGCGCGATCTTGCCGGTGAGGTTGGTGGTGATCGTCTCGCAGCCGTCGGCGGGATCGACGCCCTGGTCATCGCTGCCCAGCGCGACGCTGCCGGTCACGTCGAACGCGTCGGT